>CAMDRY010000026.1 GCA_945906975.1 Bordetella parapertussis
TTCATCATTTTAGACGCACTACACTAGCAGGTCCGGCGTCAACTCGCGCATGGTGTCCATGAAGCGAAAATACCGGCTCTCGGCCGACAATTCGCGCACGAACTCCATTTCCATCTGTGCGTCTTCCGGACGAATGGGACGCATGCTCACCATGGTGCCGTCCGCGAGCGCCCACTCATGCGCGAGGCGCGTCGGATAAGGATGAATCGCCAGCCGCGCATAGCGGTCCGTGCCAGGCGCCACCGCCGCCACCACGACACGCGCATCGACAGCGACAACGCCAGCTGCGTCGGCCAGCAGCGGGTTGATGTCCAGTTCGCGTATCCACGGCAACTCGCAGACCATTTCCGACAGGCGCAGCAACGCCGACTCGAGCGCAGCGCCATTCACCGCCGGCGCACCGCGGAACTCGCCAAGCATTTTTGAAACCCGCGTCGAGGCAATCATGTTGGCAATCAGCATGGCGTTGAGCGGCGGCAGCGCAACCGCGCGGTCGCGCAGCACCTCCACGGCGATGCCGCCAGCACCGAAGGTCATCACCGGGCCGAACACCTTGTCCTGCGACACGCCAAGCAACAACTCGCGCGCGCTATCGCGCCGGATCATCTTCTCTATCGTCACCCCGGTGATGCGCGCCCTGGGCTGGGCGGCGGCGACATCACGCATCATCGAAACCCAGGCGCCGCGAACCGCATGCGCGGACTTGAGGTTCAGGCGCACGCCGCCGACATCGCTCTTGTGCGTGATATCGGGTGAGTCTATTTTCATCGCCACCGCAGTGCCCGCCGCTGCCGCGAGCCGCTCAGCCTCTTCGACCGTTGCGGCCCTTTCGCTGCGATTGACCGGGATGCCACAGGCGTGCAGCAGTTCCTTGGACTCGCCGCTGCTGAGTATGTTGCGGCCCTCGGCCAGCGCATGCTCTATGATGCGCCGCGCCGTTTGGGCATCGATGGGCCGGGCCTGCGCCAGCGGTCCGGGCGCCTGCATCAGCAAATCGCGATTGCGTGTGTAGGCGGCCAGATGGGAAAACAACTCCACCGCCGGCTCGGGTGTGCGAAAAGTCGGGATGCGTTTTTCGGCAAACAGGCGGCGGCCGGCCGATGCCAGTTGCTCGCCCATCCAGCAGGTTATCAGCGGCTTGTCACTGCCCTGCGCCGCCTCGATCACCGCGCGCGCGGCATCCGCGGTTTCGGTCACCGCCGTGGGCACCATCATGGCCAGCACGCCGTCAACGTTTTCATCGGCGAGGGCCGCCGCGACCGCGGTTTTGTAGCGCAATGCGTCGGCATCTCCAATCAGGTCCAGCGGGTTGCCATGCGACCAATTGGACGGCAATGCGGCATCCAGCGCGGTGAGTGTGTGCGGCGACAAATCGGCAAGGCGCACGCCGAGGTCAGCCGCACGGTCGGCGGCCATCGCGCCGGGGCCGCCGCCATTGGTGATGATGGCGAGGCGGTTGCCGCGCGGGCGGATACGCGCGGTGAGCCCCTGGGCCACGGCAAATAATTGACCGATGGTGGTGACGCGCACCGCACCGGCGCGCGCCAGCGCCGAATCAAACACATCATCCGCGCCCACCAGAGCCCCCGTGTGCGAGACCGCGGCCCGCGTTCCGGCCAAATGCCGGCCGACTTTCAACACAATGACCGGCTTGACGCGCGATGCTGCGCGCAGCGCGCTCATGAACCGTCGTGCATCGCGCACGCCCTCGATGTACAGCAGGATGTGCTGTGTGCGACCGTCGGCAACGAGGTAATCGAGAATTTCACCGAAATCAATATCAACCGAACCGCCCAGCGATATCACGCTGGAAAACCCGACGCCGTTAGGATTGGCCCAGTCGATGATGGCCGTGGCAAGCGCCCCTGACTGCGACACCAGCGCGAGCGCCCCGTCCTGCGCACCGCCGCGGGCGAAGGTCGCATTGAGCCCGATTTGCGGCCGCATGATACCCAGACAATTGGGGCCGATAATGCGCACGCCGTAACGGCGCGCAACGGCCAGAAAATGCTCCTGCAACGCCTTTCCGGCCGGACCGATTTCGGCGAAACCGGCAGTGATCACCACTGCCGCGCGAATGCCGGCCTTGCCGCAGGCCTCGATAACCGCGGCGATGGTCGGCGCCGGCGTGGCCACCACGGCCAGGTCTGTCTTTTCGGGCAGGTCGGCGACGCTGCTATAGCAGCGCACACCCGACACGTTCGCATGCTTGGGATTGACGGCGTAAAGCTTACCGCGGTAACCGGCCTCGACGATATTGCGCAGCACGATGCCGCCGATCGCGCCTGCGCGCTCGCTGGCACCGATCACGACGACCGACTGCGGTTCGAACAGCGGAGTCAGATAATGCTTGTCGTACATGCAATCAGCTCCGGCTCGTTTCGCTGTTTGTACCGTTTGTACCTATGGTATGCCGGGTCCGCCGGGTACGCCTGGCCGGTCACATCTGTGGCTTTCCGCTGCCAACCGTTGCCGTCTGCTTTTATCTGCCGCTTGCAGCGCTTGCCGCAGCCGCCGTTCAGGCGACCGCGCCGCCGCGAAGCGCGACCCACACCCTAGAACGGAATGTCGTCATCCATGTCGTTAATCTGCCCGGCCGGCTTTTTGGCCGCAGGCTTGCTGGGCGCCTCGGAACGACTGGACTCGGAGGGCGGCTCGCGCATGCCACCGCTGTCACCACCGCTGTCACGCTTACTACCCAGCAGTTGCATCGAGTCGGCGACGATCTCGGTCGTATAGCGATCGTTGCCTTCCTTGTCCGTCCATTTGCGCGTGCGCAAACGGCCTTCAACATAGCAGGGCGAACCCTTTTTCAGGTATTCGCCGGCGATCTCGGCGAGGCGGCCGAAAAACGACACACGGTGCCACTCTGTCTCCTCTTTTTTATCGCCGCTGGACTTGTCCTTCCATGTGTGCGTGGTGGCAAGGGTGATGTTGGTTATCGCGCCGCCCTCGGGCATGTAACGCGTTTCAGGGTCCTTGCCCAGATTGCCGACCAGAATCACTTTATTGACTGAAGCCATTTCAGATTCCTCCATTGATCAAATTGTTAACCGCCTGCTCATCCCAGGCATCCGGATTTACTGTCAAGTAAGCCACGCCCCGCTCGGGCACCAGTATCGCCTCACGCACCCCCCGAATCGCCAGCAATCGCGCCCGCAACGCGGCCGGATCAACTACCGAAGACAGCGTAACCGTGCGGCTGGCGACGGTCGGCGGCGCCTTCATCGACAAGGCCCCCATACCCCATAACGCGGTAAGGACAAATCCGAAGACAAAGACCGCACCCTCGCCGTAATTTTGTGCCAGCCAGCCGCCGGCGACACCGCCAACGAACAAGCCCAGTGCCTGCGTGGTGTTGTAAACGCCAATCGCGGTGCCTTTGGCCGCCGGCGGCGCGATGCGCGACACCAGCGAGGGTAGCGTGGCCTCGAGAACGTTGAATACGGCAAAGAAGCCGAACAGCAACGCCACCAGTAGCGCGAAATGGCCAATGCCCAGCCACAAGCCAAGCTGGATCGCCGCCATGGTCCAGATACAGGCAAGGTAAACGGGCTTCAGCCGGCCCTTTTTCCCCATGAACATGATCATCGGCATCATTACCACGAAAGAGGCGAGCACCACGGGAAGATAGACCTTCCAATGGGCCTGCACATCCAGACCGCCGACACGCACCAGTGCCAGAGGAATCACCACGAATATCGCCATCAACACCATATGCAGCGCGAAAATACCCAGATTGAGACGCGCCAACTCCGGATCGCACAACACCTTCCACAGATCCCCGGCGCCGCCCTCCTTGGAAGGGGACACCGCAGCCGACTCAGGCGGCACCACCATGGTGACGACCCATATCGCAAGCAGCGCCAGCACGCCGGTAAGGCTGAAAATGCCGGCCATGCCCACCGATTGGTATAACAGCGGCGCGGCAACCAGGGACAGGGCGAACATCAGCCCGATCGAAGCGCCGATTAGCGCCATCGCTTTGGTACGATGCTCTTCGCGCGTCAGATCGGCGGTAAAAGCGACGACCGCCGAGGAAATCGCCCCCGCACCCTGGATGGAGCGGCCCAGGATGGTGATCCAGATGTCATCCGTTGCCGCCGCGACAAAACTGCCGATGGCGAACAAGATCAGGCCGAACACGATCACCGGCTTACGCCCCCAGCGGTCCGAGGCCATGCCAAAGGGCAATTGCAGGATCGCCTGGGTGAGCCCGTAGGTTCCCAGCGCGACACCCACCAGCGTCTGGCTGTCGCCGCCCTTCAGATGCGTCGCATGGATTGCAAAAACCGGCAGGATTAAGAACAGGCCGAGCATGCGCAACGCGAAAATCGAGGCAAGCGAAAGGCTCGCCCGGAGTTCCAGAGGAGACATCCGGCTGGATTGGGGGGAAAACTGCATGAAACTGGGGACTGGGCTTTCGAATTAAGTATAGTAGCAGGTTTGGCTTTCCACCCACCCTGGTTACCCACGCATGGATCAAATCCGCATTCGCGGCGCACGCACGCATAACCTGAAAAACGTCAGTCTCGACCTGCCGCGCAACCAATTGGTGGTGGTGACCGGCCTTTCGGGCTCGGGCAAGAGCTCGCTCGCGTTCGACACGCTCTACGCGGAGGGCCAGCGGCGCTACGTCGAATCGCTATCGGCCTATGCACGCCAGTTCCTGCAACTGATGGAAAAGCCCGATGTCGACCTGATCGAGGGCCTGTCGCCGGCCATCGCCATCGAGCAAAAAGCCACCAGCCACAATCCGCGCTCGACGGTAGGGACCGTCACCGAAATCCACGATTACCTGCGCCTGCTGTTCGCGCGCGCGGGCACACCCTACTGCCCCGACCACAAACTGCCCCTGCAGGCGCAGTCGGTGTCACAAATGGTCGACCACGTGCTGGCACTGCCCGAAGACACACGCATCATGATCCTGTCGCCGGTTGTGGCCGAGCGCAAGGGCGAGCAGGCCGACCTGTTCTCGGAACTGCGCTCCCAGGGTTTCGTGCGCCTGCGTATCGACGGCACGGTTCATGACATTGACACCCTGCCCAAGCTGGCAAAAAACAGCAAGCACACGGTCGAGGTCGTGGTCGACCGTCTGAAGGTGCGCGCCGATGCCAAGCAGCGCATCGCCGAATCTTTCGAGACCGCGCTGCGCCACGCCGAAGGTCGCGCCATCGCGGTCGAAATGGACGGCGGCAAGGAACACCTTTTCTCGGCCAAGTTTTCCTGTCCGGTATGCGAGTACTCGCTGGCCGAGCTCGAACCGCGCCTGTTCTCATTCAACAACCCCATGGGTGCCTGCCCCGATTGCGACGGCCTGGGCATCATCGAATTTTTCGACCCGAAACGGGTGGTGGCCTTCCCCAACCTGTCCCTCGCCAGCGGCGCGGTCAAGGGCTGGGACAGGCGCAACCAGTTTTACTTCCAGATGCTCACCAGCCTCGCCGCACACTTCAAGTTCGACGTCGACAAGCCCTTCGATCGGCTCACCGAACAAGCGCAGCAGATCGTGCTCTACGGCACCAAGGAAAAGGTCTCCTTCTCCTATTTGTCCGAGCGCGGCAAGACCGTGATCAAGGAACATCCCTTCGAGGGTGTGGTGCACAACCTGCAGCGGCGTTATCGCGAAACCGATTCAGTGGTGGTGCGCGAGGAACTGGCCAAATACCTGAACCACAAGGCCTGCCCCGCCTGCGAAGGCACGCGGCTTCGCCGCGAAGCGCGCCATGTGCTGGTCGGCCCGCCTGATGATGAGCGCGCGATTTTCCAGATCAGCGGCATCCCGCTAAAGAGCAGCCTCGCATTTTTCCAGAAGCTCACGTTGCCGGGTGCGAAGCAGGCGATTGCCGAGCGCATCATCAACGAGATCGCCTCGCGCCTGAAATTTCTCGTCAACGTCGGCCTCGATTATTTGTCGCTAGACCGTTCCGCCGACACGCTATCTGGCGGCGAGGCACAGCGCATCCGCCTCGCCTCGCAGATCGGCTCGGGACTCACCGGCGTGATGTACGTTCTCGACGAACCGTCCATCGGCCTGCACCAGCGCGACAACGGCCGGCTGCTCGACACGCTCAAGCACCTGCGCGACCTGGGCAACACCGTGATTGTCGTCGAGCACGACGAAGAGGCGATTTTCTGCGCCGATCACGTCATCGACATGGGCCCGGGGGCGGGGGTGCACGGCGGCCGTGTGGTGGCCGAGGGCACGCCCGCGGAAATACTCAAAAACGAAGCCTCGCTCACCGGCCAGTATCTGTCGGGAAAACTGGCGATAGCCCTGCCCGAACGCCGCCGCCGTCCGGAAAAAAACCGCATGCTGCGACTCAGGGGCGCGACAGGCAACAACCTGAAGAACGTCGACCTCGATCTGCCGGTGGGCCTGCTGGTGTGCGTCACCGGCGTTTCCGGCTCCGGCAAGTCAACGCTCATCAACGACACGCTCTACGCCGAGGTGGCGCGCGAGTTGTATGGCAGTTCCACCGAACCGGCGCCGTTTGAATCCCTGCACGGCCTCGAGCATTTCGACAAGGTCATCAACGTCGACCAGAGCCCCATCGGCCGCACGCCCCGCTCCAACCCGGCCACCTACACCGGCCTGTTCACCCCCATACGCGACCTGTTCGCCGGCGTGCCCGCGTCGCGCGAACGCGGTTACGGGCCCGGACGGTTCTCCTTCAACGTCAAGGGCGGCCGCTGCGAAGCCTGCCAGGGCGACGGTGTGATCAAGGTGGAGATGCACTTTCTGCCCGACATCTACGTGCCCTGCGATGTCTGCCACGGCCGCCGCTACAATCGCGAAACCTTGGAGATCCGCTACAAGGGCAGCACCATCCAGGATGTGCTGGAAATGACGGTTGAGCAGGCGCATGAATTTTTCCGCGCCGTGCCCATGGTCGAGCGCAAGCTGTTCACGCTGCTTGAGGTCGGCCTCGGCTACATCAAGCTCGGCCAGTCGGCGACAACGCTTTCGGGCGGCGAAGCACAACGCGTAAAGCTCGCCCTCGAACTGTCCAAGCGCGACACCGGGCGCACGCTTTACTTCCTCGACGAGCCGACCACCGGCCTGCATTTTCATGACGTAAAACTGCTGCTGTCAGTGCTGCACGCACTGCGCGATCACGGCAACACGGTGGTTGTGATCGAACACAACCTCGATGTCATCAAGACCGCCGACTGGGTCATAGACCTCGGCCCCGAGGGCGGCGACGGCGGGGGGCGCATCCTGTGTGAGGGAACACCCGAGGATATCGCCGAAAACACCGAGAGTTTCACCGGCCGCTATCTCAAGCCTGTGCTGGAGCGCAAGAAAGCGGCTTAAACCGGAGCACCACGATGACTTTGACAGAACTGCGCTACATCGTCGCCGTTGCGCGCGAGCGCCATTTCGGTCGTGCCGCCAAAGCCTGCTTCGTCAGCCAGCCGACCCTTTCGGTGGCAATCAAAAAGCTCGAGGAAGAACTGGGCGTGACGCTGTTCGAGCGCGCCAGCAACGAGGTGACGCCGACCGCGGTGGGCGCGCAGGTCGTGGAACAGGCCCAACGCGTGATCGAGCAGGCCGGCGCAATCAAGGACATCGCCAAAGCGGGCAAGGATCCGCTGTCGGGGCCCCTGCGCATCGGCATGATTTACACCATCGCCCCCTACCTGTTGCCCGGCGTGGTGCGCCTGCTGCACAAGCGCGCGCCCAATATGCCGCTGCATTTGCAGGAAAACTACACCCACCGCCTGCGTGAGCTACTGAAGCAAGGCGACATCGACGCGGCGGTGCTGGCACTGCCTTTCGAAGAAGCGGGCTTTGCCATCCAGACCGTCTACGACGAGCCCTTCGTTGCAGCGGTGCCGCGGGCGCATGAATGGGCGGGGCGAAAATCGGTGAAGAGCGCCGAACTCAAGACACAAAGCATGGTGCTGCTCGGAGCCGGCCATTGTTTTCGCGACCAGGTGCTGCTCGCCTCACCGGAACTCAACCGTTTTGACTCGAACACCGGCATGCAAAAGACCTTCGAGAGCTCGTCGCTTGAAACCATCTGCCAGATGGTCGCCTCCGGCGTCGGCCTGACCGTGCTGCCATCCTCATCGGTTCCGCAACACGTTTCGCGCGAAAGCCTGTTGCGCTTCGTGCCATTTTCCAAACCGGTGCCCGACCGGCGCGTGGTACTGGTCTATCGCAAATCGTTTCCGCGCCCCGCGGCAATCGAGGCCCTGCGCCAGGCCATTCTCGACTGCCCCCTTCAAGGCGTGCGCAAGCTGGATCTTCCGGCCGTCTGAATCATTCCATTGCTGCGATCGACCCCGGTCTGCGGCCGGGCTTTCGGCCACAAGGGGGGGGCTTCCCCTACATTTATAATTTAGCTTTTAACTATCGTTAAAATATTATTAATCAATTGGATTAATTAACTACCCACTCCTACTATTCGCTCCATGCAGCGTGTGCTGCTGACGAAAACAACACTGGAGATGACAATGAGCAAACCCGAATCGATCACCATCAAGAACCTCGAAGCCGCCTTCGCCGGCGAATCAATGGCCCATATCAAATACCGCTACTTCGCCAAACTTGCCCGCGCCGCCGGCGATGAGGAAACGGCGCGCACTTTTGAGGAAACCGCCGACCAGGAAGTCCAGCACGCCTTTAGCCACCTCGACCTGCTTTACCCGAAAGACCAGCTCACCCCGGCCAAATCGCTGGAAATCGCCATCGCCGGTGAAACCTACGAGTACACCGAGATGTACCCGCAGTTCCGCCATCTCGCCGAACAAGAAGGCAACAGCGCGGCGGCAAAGGAAATGGGCGAGCAGATCACCGAGTCGAAGCAACACGCGGCGCGCTTTGCCGCCACCCTCGCCAAGGCAGCCAAGCGCTTCGCCGCCCTCGCCACCGTGGAAGAGCGTCACGCCAATCACTACCGCGCGCAGCTCGCGCGCACGCAAGCCAAGGCAAGCTGAACCCCAACCAACACCATTCACCATTCACCATTCACCATTTTGGAGATCAGCATGAAAACATGGCAATGCATCGTATGCGGTTTCATCTACGACGAAGAAGCGGGACTTCCCGAGGAGGGCATCAAGGCGGGCACGCGCTGGGAAGACATTCCGGCCGACTGGGCCTGCCCCGAATGCGGCGTGGGCAAGGCCGACTTCGAAATGGTCGAGCTGGCTTAGGCCGGGGTCATGACAGCCCCCATCGTCATCGCCGGCAGCGGGCTTGGGGGCTATACCCTCGCCCGCGAACTGCGCAAGCTCGACAAGACTATCCCGGTCGTCATGCTCAGCGCCGATGACGGTGGTTTTTACTCAAAGCCGATGTTGTCCAACGCCTTTGCAGCGGGCAAAAGCGCGGAGCAACTGCTCAACACCAGCGCCGCCGCAATGGCGGCGCAACTGGGCATCGAGGTGCAAGCCCACACCCGTATCAGCGCCATCGACGTGGCCGCCAAACTGGTAAAAAGCAACCGGGGACCGCTACACTACGCAAGCCTCATCCTTGCCCTTGGCGCCGATCCGATACGCCTGCCGCTAAGGGGGGATGCCGCCGGCGCGGTCTTGTCGGTCAACGACCTTGGCGACTACGCCCGTTTTCGCGCCGCCATCAAAGGCAAAAACCGCGTCGCCATTCTTGGCGCCGGCCTCATCGGCTGCGAGTTTGCCAATGACCTTGCGATCGGCGGGCATGCGGTTGACGTGATCGACCTGGCGCCGCTGCCACTCGGGCGCCTGCTGCCCGAGGCGCCCGCGCTGGCATTGCGCGAAGCGCTTTCCGCCGCCGGGGTGCGCTGGCACATGGGTCGGCGAACCGCCGCCATCGAACACGATGGCGGCGCCTTGCGCGTGGTGTTCGAAGATGGCAGCGCCATCGGCACCGACACGGTGCTGTCGGCCGTTGGACTGGTGCCGCGCACCGCGCTGGCCCGCGCCGCCGGACTCGGCGTCAAGCGCGGCATCGTCGTCGACCATC
Organism: Bordetella parapertussis; assembly: GCA_945906975.1. The sequence goes on from CAMDRY010000026.1 coordinate 9,959, forward strand.
ACCTGCGCTCGAGCGCGCCGGACATCTACGCCCTTGGCGACTGCGCCGAGGTGGCGGGGCTGGTGCTGCCTTACGTCATGCCCATCATGCATGCCGCGCGCGCACTGGCCGCAACGCTGGCAGGCAAGGAACAGGCCGTGCGCTATCCGGCCATGCCGGTGATGGTCAAGACACCGGCGCTCGCCACGGTGGTCTGCCCGCCCCCGCTGGGCGCCAGCGGCAACTGGGCAAGCACAGCCTCGGACGGCGGCATGCAATCGCTTTTTCGGGACAAGGCCGGTCGCTTGCTGGGCTTTGCCCTGAGCGGAAACGCGCAATCGGACAAAGCGCGACTGGCAAAAGAACTCGAGCCGCTGCTGGGCTGAGCACGAATACCGCATTGCCCTGGCAGGGCGCCCGCGCAAAGGGCAGATCAAACGGCGCCGGGCGACCGTTTGAAATTGAAAACCAGCATTGACAAGCCTGTTTGCGGTGCGATACTCGACGTGCTTTTTTAGCTGCGGAAAAATAATCAGACAATAACGTCGACATTGCGGGCAATCGCTGTATCTCCGCAGGGCGCCATAAAAGAAGATCGCGGGCGGTGAAGGCCCGCCCTCGGCACATGGCTATTGTTCAACCCGTATTGACAAGGAATTTCGCATGGCAAAAAAAATATTCGCTGCGGCCCTGGGATGCCTGACCATGTTGCTTTCTCTCGGCGCGGCAGCGCAGGCGCCTGGCGCCGGCGCTTGGCCAGCCAAGCCGGTGCGCATCATCGTCGGTTTTGCCCCCGGCGGAAACACCGACACCGTGGCGCGCGTGCTCGCCATACGCATGCAGGAGTTACTGGGTCAACCCGTTCTGGTTGAGAACCGCACCGGCGCGGGCGGGGTGGTCGCCACGGAGTTCGTGGCCAAGGCTGCGCCAGACGGGTACACCCTGTTGATGTCCTCCCTCGGTCCCCACACGGTATCGCCAAGCCTGCTCAAGTCGGTCGGGTTTGATCCGGTGAACGACCTCGCACCGGTCAGCAACGTGGCCTCCAATGCCCTGGTCCTGATGGTGAGTCCCACGCTGCCAGTCAGATCGGTTAGTGAACTGATCGCTTACGCCAGGGCCAACCCGGGAAAATTGAATTTCGGCTCCTCCGGCGTCGGCTCGACCACCCACCTTTCGGGCGAAGTGTTCAGCGGCATGACCGGCAGCAAAATGGTTCATGTTGCATACCGCGGGGGAAACCTCGCCATGGTCGGACTGCTTGCCGGCGACATCCAGCTGATGTTCGCCAACCTGTCCGACGCACTGCCGCAGATCAAAGCGGAAAAAGTCCGCCCCCTCGGCGTGACCAGCCCCAGGCGGGTGCCGCAGTTACCGGAGCTGCCAACGATTGCGGAGTCAGGATTGCCCGGCTTTGACGTGAGTCCGTGGAACGGCTTGGTGGCGCCGGGGCAAACGCCACCCGAGGTGCTCGCCAAACTCTCGGAACTGACGCAACGCATCGTGCGCGAAGCTTCCTTTCGCGAAAGAATGTTTGAAATCGGCTCCGACCCGGTGGGCGACACGTCCGAGAAGTTCCGCACAACCATCCGCAATGACATTCAGCGCTGGGCCAGGATAATCAAGGAAGCCGGCATCAAAGCCGAATAGCAAAGCGCGCGCAAAGGCACGCCGGTTCACCGAAAAAAACACAAATAACCTACAGGAGCGGGATTTATGAACAATCCACAAAGCTTGCGCGGATTCATTGACATGGTCGAGCGCGATTACCCCGATGAATTGCTGCGCATCCGCGAGCCGGTGCGCACCCACCTTGACATCACCTCGTTGATATTCGAACTGGAGCGCGCCGGCAGGAGCCCGGTTGTCATCTACGAGAACGTCGAGGGACACACCATGCCGGTGGTAACCAACATCGCCGGCAATCGCAAGCTGCTTGCCGCCTGCCTGAACGTGCCGCAGGCCGAACTGCCCAGCGCCTTTCGTGAGCGCTGCCAGAAGTACATTCCCTGCGAGCTCGATGATTCGCCCCCCTGGCAGGAGCTGGTTTTCGAGGGCGATCAGGTCGACCTCACCAAGCTGCCGATCCCGACCCATTTTCATGTCGATGCCGCGCCCTACATCACCGCCGGCCAGCTGTCGGCGCGCGACCCACTGACAGGGGTGGACACCACCGGCTTTCACCGGCTCATGCTCGCCGGAAAAAACCGCCTCGGCGTGTCGCTGCACTCGCGCCGCCGCATGTTTGAATTTCACCGCCGCGCGGAGCAGCGCGGGGAATCGCTCCCGGTGGCGATCACACTGGGCATACACCCGCTGCATTACATGGGCTCGATGGTTTTCGCCTATCCGCCAAACGTGCGCAAGTATGAAATTATCGGCGGACTGTTCGGCGCACCGTACCGACTGGCCAAGACAGGCGTGCAGGGCGTGCAGGTCCCCTCGGGGGCGGAGATCGTAATCGAAGGTGAAATCCTCGCCGGCGTGCACGAGCCGGAGGGTCCATTTGGCGAATTCACCGGTTACGCATCGTTCCGCAGCACGCAGAACGTGTTCGTCGCCCACCGCGTGCGCATGCGCCGCGACGCCATGTTCCATTCCATCGCATCGGGTATGGCGCAGGACCATATCCTGGTGTCGTGCATTACGCGCGAGGGTGAAATACTCAACACCCTGCGCCGCAACCTGCCCAATGTCATCGCCGTGCACGTTCCCCACCGCACGTGCGGCGCCTTTCTTGCCATCGTCAAGATGAAAAAATCATCCCAGGGCGAGCCGCAGCAGGCGATCATGGCCGCGCTGGGCACCGAGTTCTACACCAAGTACGTGATCGTCGTCGACGAAGACGTGGATATCTTCGACATGAACGACGTCATGTGGGCGGTCGCCACGCGGGTGCGTGCCGAGCGTGACATCGTCTTCATCCCGCATGCCAAGGGCGCCATCCTTGACCCCAGCTCGGATCCTGAGGCGTTTACTGTGACCAAGATGGGCATTGACGCGACCAAACCGCTGGGCCGCGATTTCGCCGAGCGCCTGACCATTACGGAAGAGCAAAGCGCGCGCGTGCGCAAAATACTCCAGGCCTCGGGGATCACCATCTAGGTACTCCGGGCGCCTGCCGGGGGACAATCGCTTTAGCGGGTGTATTTCGCATGACGGAATACACCCGTTTTAACGACTGGAGTTGACCGGCTTCATTGAAGGCACAGCGCCAAGGTGGTACAACTGCGCGTTCTGGGCATGCCCGACGTTGCAGAAGTTGCAAAGTTTGCAAAAATCAGAATGCCCGTTTCCTCGAGGAATAAACACCATGAAACGCTTCCTAGTTGCCGTCCTCGCCGCCGCCTTGTGCGCCGGCATCAGCGCCCAAGCCCAGACCTACCCGGCCAAGGCGGTCCGCATCATCGTTCCGTTCGCCGCCGGCGGCCCGGCCGACATTTACGCGCGCTTTATCGGTCAGCGCCTGTCCGAGGCGCTCGCCCATCCCTTTGTCATTGAAAACCGTCCGGGCGCGGGCTCGGTCATCGGCACCGATGCGGTCGCCAAATCGCAGGCCGACGGCTACACCCTGCTGATGATGTCCAACACCCACACCGTCAACGAATCACTGATCCCGAACAAACCCTTCGACCTGATGCGTGACTTCGCGCCGGTGGCACCGATCAATTACTCCGACCTGGTACTGGTGGTCCACCCCTCGGTAAAGGCGAACAACCTGAAAGAGCTCATCGCCCTCGCCAAAGCCAACCCCAAAGGCATGAACTACGCGTCCTCGGGGCCGGGTACGCCCTATCACATGGCCGGCGAACTATTCAAGGCCATGGCTGAAATCGACGTCGTGCACGTACCCTACAAGGGCAGCTCGGGCGCGCGCACCGACATCCTGGGCGGCCAGGTGCAGATGATGTTCGACGCCATCACCACCATGGCGCCCAATGTGCGCGCCGGCAAGCTCAAGGCCTTCGGCACCACCGGCAAAGTGCGCTCGTCGGTGCTGCCCGATGTGCCGACCATCGCCGAAGCGGGCGTGGCCGGCTATGAAGCCACCATCTGGCTGGGCATCATGGCCCCGACAGGCACGCCCAAAGCCGTGATCGACAAGCTCAATGCCGAAATCGCCAAAATCGTGAACCGTGCCGACGTCAAAAAATCCTGGCAGGAACAGGGCGCCGAACCGATGAGCATGACGCCCGAGCAATTCGGCCAGTACATGCGCGAGGACATCACCAAGTGGGCGCGTATTGTCAAGATCTCCGGTGCGAAAGTGGACTGATGACCAAGCGCGCCTTCAAGCTCTCCATCAACGGCGTGCCGCACGAGGTGCAGGCCGAGGAAGACACACCGCTCATTTACGTGCTGCGCAATGACCTCGAACTCAAGGGTACGCGCTTTGGCTGCGGCGTCAACCAGTGCGGCGCCTGCCATGTGCTGATCGACGGCCACTCGGTGCCCGCATGCGACACCCCGGTCTGGGCGGCTGAGGGCAAAAAAATCGTGACGGTGGAGGGCCTGTCGGCCGAAGGCTGGCTGCACCCATTGCAGCAGGCCTTCATCGAGGAGCAGGCGGCGCAGTGCGGCTATTGCATCTCGGGCATCCTGGTCACCGCCGCCGCGTTCCTGGAAAACAATCCGCGCCCCAGCGACGCCCAGGTGCGCGAGGCGCTCGACAAGCACCTTTGCCGCTGCGGCAGCCACAACCGTATCGTGCGCGCCGTGCTGCGCGCGGCAGACATGATAAAAGACAAGGCCACGGCATGAACCTCGCATTCAAACTGGCGCAAATAGACCCAAGCCTGCCCAGACTGCCGGGCAGCCTGCAGGTCAACCGCCAGCTCGGCCAGTGGCTCAAATTCCACGCCGACGGCAATGTGTCGGTCTATTCGGGCAAGGTCGAAATCGGCCAGGGCATCATCACCGCGCTGGCGCAAATCGTCGCCGAGGAGCTCGACCTCACCCTTGCACGGGTGCGCATGGTGCCCGCCTGCACCGCCACCAGCCCCGACGAGCAGGTGACCTCGGGCAGCATGTCGGTGCAGGAATCGGGCACCGCGCTGCGCCACGCTTGCGCCGAGGCGCGCGCCATTTACCTCGAGGCCGCGGCAACACGGCTCGAAGTGCCGCTCGCCGACCTCGAAGTCACCGACGGCACCATACGCGTGCGCGGCACCGACCGGCTGACCAGCTACTGGGCCCTCGCCGATGACGATCTGCTCGATCGCGAGGCCACCGGCAAGGTTGAACCCAAATTGGCCGGCTCCCACCATATCGTCGGCAGCGCCGTGCCGCGCTTCGACATTCCCGACAAGGTCACCGGCAAACCGCGCTTTGTGCACGATATGACACTGCCGGGCATGCTTTACGGCCGCGTCGCCCGCCCACCCTCACCGGGTGCAGAACTCCTTGATGTCGACTTCGCCGCAGTGCGGGCGATAGCCGGAGTGGTCACCACCGTGCGCGACGGCCGCTTTCTGGGCGTCATCGCCGAGCGCGAGGAGGTCGCCGTCAAGGCGCTGAAAACGCTCATCGCCGCCGCCACCTGGCGCGAGACGGCGACACTACCCGACATGCACGACCTGCCGGCCTTCCTGAAGGCACAACCCGCAGACACCACCCTCGTCGGTGAAAAAAAGCCGGAAGGCGCGGCAACACCGGCGGCAAAAAGCTTTAGCGCCGCCTACGACCGCCCCTTTCTCGCCCATGCCTCCATCGGGCCCTCCTGCGCCATTGCCAAATGGAATGCCCAGACTATCGAAGTCTGGACGCACAGCCAGGGCATTTATAACCTGCGCACCGACCTGGCCATGGCGCTGGCGCTACCTGCAGAGAGCATCATCGTGCAGCACGTCGAAGGCTCGGGTTGCTACGGACACAACCCCGCCGACGATGCCGCCTACGACGCGGTGCTGCTGGCGCGCGCCCTCCCTGCGCATTTGAGTGGACGGCCGGTGCAAATGCAGTGGACACGCGAAGACGAACTCGCTTGGGCGCCCTTTGGCGCGGCCATGACGGTCGAACTCAAGGCCGATGTCGCTGCCGATGGCCGCATCAGCGCCTGGCAGCACGAGATCTGGTCCAACGGCCACGGCACCCGCCCCGGTCGCGCCAACACGCCGGCGATGCTCGCCGCCTCGCATCTTGAAAAGCCCTTCGAGCGCCTGATCGCCATCAACGCCGCGCTCGCCGCCGGCGGCGGCTCCGAGCGCAACGCCATCCCGCTTTACAACTTCGACAGCTGGCAGGCGGTCAACCACCGCGTGCTCAGCATGCCCATACGCACCTCGGCGCTGCGCTCGCTGGGCGGCCATTGCAATGTCTTTGCCATCGAATCCTTCCTCGACGAGATCGCCCTGGAACTGGGCGTTGATCCACTCGAATACCGCCTGCGCCACCTCGAAGACCCGCGCGGCCGCGCCGTGCTGGAGGCGGCGGCAAAAATGGCCGGCTGGGCCAAGCGTAACGAAAACAAAAAAGTCGAAGGCCGTGGCATGGGCATGGGCTTCAACAAATACAAGAACAGCAGCGCCTACTGCGCGGTGTTCGCCGAAATCGACGCCGGGCGCGAGGTGCGCGTCAACAAGCTGTGGATCGCCGTCGACGTGGGCCTGGTCATCAACCCCGACGGGGTGCGTAACCAGATCGAGGGCGGCGCCATCCAGACGGTGAGCTGGGTGCTCAAGGAAGCGGTGAAGTTCGACCGCACGCGCATCGAGAGCAACACCTGGGAGAGCTATCCCATCCTGCGTTTTTCCGAAATGCCCAAGATTGAAATCGAACTCATCAACCGCACCGGCGAAAAATCCGTCGGCGCGGGTGAAGCCACCCACGGCCCGGTCGCTGCGGCCATAGGCAACGCCGTGTTCGACGCGCTGGGTGTGCGCGTGCGCAGCATGCCGCTTACGGCCGAGGCGATTACGAAGGCGGCGCTGGCGGACTGATTCGCCGGAGCGATAGGCTGAAAATGCCCGTCTGGCGGGCATTTCCAGCTTATATTGCCGTCATTGCGAGCGCAGCGAAGCAATCTTGTCGTTTCGTGAAAACACCAGACCTCGCCGGATTCAGACGAG
>CAMDRY010000027.1 GCA_945906975.1 Bordetella parapertussis
CGAGGACCTGGAAGCGAACTCCAAGGGCACGGAACACATCGGCAAAACCGGACTAGAGCAAAAATACGAGAAAGAACTGCACGGCGGCACCGGCTATGAGCAGGTCGAGGTCGACGCCGGCGGTCGCGGCGTGCGCACGCTGTCGCGCACACCACCCACTTCGGGCAACAACCTCGTGCTCACACTCGATATCAAGCTACAGGAGGTCGCTGAAATGGCCTTTGGCGAGATGCGCGGCGCACTGGTCGCGATCGAACCCTCCACCGGCGGCGTGCTCGCCTTCGTATCAAAACCCGGCTTCGATCCCAACCTGTTCGTCGACGGCATTGATCCGGCCAGCTGGGCGGCGCTCAACACCTCCCCCGACATGCCGCTAGTCAACCGCGCCCTTGCCGGCACCTATCCGCCCGGGTCGACCTTCAAGCCGTTCATGGCACTGGCAGCGCTTTCACTGGGCAAAAGAACACCGTCGCAGGCGATCAGCGATCCTGGCTACTTCAATTTCGGCGGGCACCGCTTCCGTGACGACAAGGTCGGCGGCCACGGCGTGGTCGACATGTACAAATCCATCGTCGTATCCTGCGACACCTACTACTACCAGCTGGCCAACGACCTTGGCATCGACAATATTTCGGGCTTTATGAAGCACCTCGGTTTTGGCAGCCGCAGCGGCATCGACCTCGAGGGCGAGGCAGCCGGCGTGCTGCCATCCCAACAATGGAAGCAAAACCGCTTCCGCCGGCCCGAGCAACAAAAATGGTACGCCGGCGAAACCATTTCGGTCGGCATCGGGCAGGGCTACAACGCGTACACACCGTTGCAACTGGCGCAGGCGGTTGCAACGCTCGCCTCCGGCGGCACGGTGTACAAACCACACCTCGTCAACTACATCGAGAACATCAAGACCGGCGAGCGCGGCTACATCGAGCCGCGCCCTGTCGGGACGCTGCCGGCCAAACCCGAACACATCGAGATCATCAAGCAGGCGATGATAGGCGTGAACAAGGAAGGGACCGGAGCGCGCGCCTTTGCCGGCGCGGAGTATGTGAGTGCGGGCAAAACCGGCACCGCCCAGGTCATCGCCATCAAACAAAATGAAAAATACGACGAAAAACGCATCAACGAGCGCCATCGCGACCATGCCCTGTTCATCGCCTTCGCGCCGGCGGACAGCCCGAAAATCGCGCTGGCAGTAGTGGTCGAGAACGGCGGCTTCGGTGCGCGCGCCGCCGCACCGATCGCCCGCCTGGTGCTCGACTACTATCTGCTGGGCAAGGTGCCCAAGAAACCCGCCACCCCGGACTCGGTGCGCAAGGACGGCGATGATTGATCTACTCTGGCGCCGCTTCACCGACAAGATAGACGGCCCGCTGTTCAGCATCGCGCTGACCATCCTGATGCTGGGCATGCTCACGCTCTACAGTGCCGCCTATGAGACGCCCAATCGCATCGGGGCACAGTTGGCCAACATCGCTTTCGCCATGGTGGTGATGTGGGTGGCGGCACAAATCCCGCCGCAAACGCTGATGCGCTTGGCGCCGCCGCTTTACATCATGGCCGTCATGCTGCTCATTGCAGTGGCGTTGTTTGGCGATATCCGCAACGGCGCACGGCGCTGGCTCAACCTGGGCTTCATCAGCATCCAGCCATCGGAAATCATGAAAATCGCCATGCCACTGATGCTTGCCTGGTATTTTCACAAATACGAGGCGATGCTGCGCCTGCGCGACTTTGTCGTCGCCGGAATACTGCTCGCCATCCCGACCTTCCTGATAGCCCGCCAGCCCGACCTTGGTACGGCCCTGCTGGTGGCCGCATCGGGTTTTTATGTCATTTTTCTCGCTGGACTGTCCTGGAGAATCATCATCGGCATGGGCGTTGCAGGAATGGCCAGCACGCCCCTGCTGTGGTCGATGTTGCATGACTACCAGCGGCGGCGCATTCTTACGCTGATCGATCCATCCAGCGATCCGCTGGGTGCCGGTTACCACATCATCCAGTCGACCATAGCCGTCGGCTCGGGCGGCATTTTCGGCAAGGGCTGGCTCAAGGGCACGCAGACACACTTGGAATTCATCCCAGAGCGCTCCACCGATTTCATCTTCGCCGTGTTCTCCGAGGAGTTCGGGCTGCTTGGCAACATCGTGCTGCTGATGCTCTACCTTGCGCTGATTGCACGCGGACTGATGATCGCCGCCAATGCGCCGACATTTTTTGCACGCCTGATTTCCGGCGCCATCATCCTGACCTTTTTCACCTACGCCTTCGTCAACATGGGCATGGTCAGCGGCGTGCTGCCGGTGGTCGGCGTGCCGCTGCCGCTAGTCTCGTACGGCGGCACCGCGCTAGCCGCGCTGTACCTTGGACTGGGGATGCTGATGAGCATGCAAAGGCACCGCAAACTGGTGCAAACCTGATGCGAAAAATAATCTTCCCGCCCCTTTATTGGCACGACAGCGGCATAAAAGCGCGGCCAGTGCTCCCGGTTTGGGCGCTGGTTTGGGCGCTGGCTTTGGCGCTGCTTGGCGGCTGCCACGGCCTCATCACCAGCACACCGGTGGTGGAGCGCGCAACGGAGGTGCAAAAACCGGCCAAAGCGACGGCCACCCCGGCAAAGCGTGGCGGCGGCTACTACCAGGACGATGGACCGGGCGAGAACGCTCCGGTCGATTTGGCGGCCATCCCCGATGCAGAACCCAAGGCCGAGCCACTGCACCGTTTCGCCAATAATCCCTATACCGTGTTCGGCCAGGATTACCAACCGGCGCGAGAGCTGCGGGCGTTCCGGCAAAGCGGCGTTGGCAGCTGGTACGGGCGCAAATTCCACGGCCAGCGCACCTCCAGCGGCGAACCCTACGACATGTACGCGATGACCGCCGCTCACCCGACGCTGCCAATTCCGAGCTACGCACGCGTGACCAGTTTGGTGACGCAAAAGTCGGTCATCGTGCGCGTCAATGACCGCGGCCCCTTCCATTCGGGCCGCATCATCGATTTGTCCTACACCGCAGCCGCCAAACTGGGCTACGTCAACCAAGGCAGCACACAAGTTTCGGTCGAGCAAATCCTGCCCCAGGACATGCCCGACATCGTCGCCCGGCAGCGCGGCCAGCTGCTCGCCCAGCCCGATGCGGCGCCCGAAACCCAGATCAAGGTCGCAGACACAAACAACAGCGCGGCGGTCGAGTCCCGGCCCACGCAAGAGCCCCCCAGGCCCGCGCCGCAATCCCCAAAAACACCGCGACAAGCGGCGGTGCGCACAGCAGCATTACCGCCGGCCGCGCCAGCGCCGGCACAAATTCCCGTGGCCGCCGAACGCGGCGGGATTTATTTGCAATTAGGTGCGTTTTCGGCGCGAGAGAATGCCGAAAATTTCCGCACGCGTGTTTATCAGCAACTTTCCTGGTTGGACAAGGCCGTGGAAATCTTTCAGCGTGAGGGCGTATTTCGGCTGCACCTTGGCCCTTATCGCGATCGCGCAGAGGCCAACACCGCTGCCGAGCAAATCCGTGAAAACCTCGCCTTCAAGCCGGTTCTTATACTGCGCTGAGCCGGTGATGACAGATTGCCGGCTGGTATAATTTCAATTTAGCAGTTGGTCCCATGCGCCGTTCCCTCGCACTGCTGTTTTCCGTCCTCCCCCTTTTGTTCGCACACCCCGGCCTTGCCCAGATACCGGCACCCGCGGTGGCGGCGAAAGCCTGGTTGCTGCTGGATGTCTCCAGCGGCCAGTTGATCGCCAGCCAGGCTGCCAACGACCGCTTCGAGCCGGCATCCCTGACAAAGCTGATGACCGCTTACATCGCGTTCGCGGCGATCAAGAACAAGCAACTCACGCTAACCCAGGCCGTCCCGGTATCTGAAAAAGCCTGGCGGGCCCAGGGGTCGCGCATGTTCATCGACCCGAAGAACCCGGTCACCGTAGAGGAACTGCTGCGCGGCATGATCGTGCAATCAGGCAATGACGCCTGCATCGCACTGTCCGAGGCCATTGCCGGATCGGAGGAGTCCTTCGCCCATTTGATGAACAAGGAAGCGGCGCGCCTTGGCATGAAAAACACGCACTTCACCAACTCCAACGGCCTGCCCGATCCGCAGCATTACTCCAGCGCACAGGATCTTGCGCTGCTCGCATCGGCACTGATCCGCGATTTTCCGGAGTTCTACGCGCAGCTGTATTCCATGAAAGAATACCGCTACAACAACATCACCCAGCAAAACCGCAACCGCCTGCTATGGCTGGACCCGAACGTGGACGGCATGAAAACCGGTTTTACCGACAACGCCGGCTATTGTCTCGTCGCCTCGGCCAAGCGTGGTCCGCGCCGGCTGCTCTCGGTGGTGCTTGGCACCACCTCGGACTCGATGCGCGCCCAAGAGAGCCAGAAGTTGCTCAATTACGGCTTCCAGTTCTATGACAACGTGCGGCTGTATGAAAAAAACCAGACGGTGAGTTCGCTGGAGGTCTGGAAAGGCAGTGAAAACCGCCTCAAGGCCGGTTTCCAGTCGGACATGTTTGTGACGCTGCCGCGAGGACAAAGCGACAAGGTCAAGGCCGAATTCGTCAGCCAGCAGCCCTTGGTCGCGCCGATCAGCGCGGGCCAGCGCGTCGGTACCCTGCGGGTGATGGTGGAGGGCGGACTGCTCGCGGAGTATCCTGTCGTTGCCCTCGAGAACATCGGTCTTGCCGGGTATTTCGGGCGCATCTGGGACACCTTCAGATTGTGGTTCAAATAGCACAAACCCGGCGCGGGTGTCCCCGCGGGGGCCAGATGTTCTCATTGATCAGGAGCTGAGCATGACGGTCTATCTCAACGGCGAGTTCATGGCGCGCGAAGAGGCGAAAATCTCCGTCTTCGATCGCGGTTTCATGTTTGGCGACGGCGTTTACGAAGTCACGCCGGTTTATGGCAGACAGCCGTTCCGTCTGCGCCAGCATCTCGAGCGCTTGGAACGCAGCCTCGCAGAGATCCGCCTGCACAATCCGCTGAGCATGGCGCAGTGGACCGAGCTTGCGATGCAGTTGGTGGCGAAAAATCCATGGGACAACCAGGGTATTTACATGCAGGTCACGCGCGGCGTTGCGCCACGCGACCATGTCTTTCCGAAAAAGACCACGCCAACCGTGTTCATGATGTGCAACCAGTTGATGACGCCGCCGGACTCGTTTTACGAGGAAGGCGCCGATTGCATCAGCGCCCCCGACACGCGCTGGCTGCGCTGCCAGATCAAATCGACTTCGCTGCTGGGCAATGTGCTGGCAAGACAGGCCGCGGCCGATGTGGGCGCGCTCGAATGCATCATGTTCCGCGACGGATTGCTCACCGAAGCCTCGGCCTGCAACGTCATGGTGGTGAAAAACGGGACCGTCCTCGCGCCACCGCAGGACAATCTGATCCTTCCTGGAATCACCTACAACGTCGCGCTCGAACTGATTCGCCTCAACAAGATTCCACTCGAGGAGCGCAAGGTGTCCGAGGCCGAGGTACGCGACGCCGACGAGATCTGGCTCACCTCAACGACCAAGGAATTGATCCCGGTGGTAAAGCTCGACGGCAAGGCCGTGGGCCACGGTGCGGCGCAAGGCAAGCCGGGCGCCGTGTTCAAACGCATGCACACCTTGTTTGGCGCGCTGCGCAACAAAGAGTGCGCCCACGCCCATGTCTGAGTTGGAGAAGACGCCAGAACTCGAGTCGCTGCTCGCCTTCCCGACCGAGTTTCCGATCAAGATCATGGGACTGACGCAAGATGGCTTCGCGCAGACCATGGCCGGATTGGTCCGGCTGCATGCGCCTGACTTCGACGCATCGACCATAGAAATGCGCTCCAGCCGCGAGGGCAAGTGGCTGTCGCTGACAGTAACCATCAACGCCACCTCGCGCGAGCAGCTCGACGGGCTGTACCAAGCGCTTTGCGACCACCCCATGGTCAAGATGGTTCTTTAGATGGGGGTGAATGGTGAATCGGAAATGGTAAATCGTGGATCAGTGGCCGTGGCGCCGGCCCGTGCTGCGGACCGTTGCCCATTGCCCATTGCCCATTCCCCGGTCATCAAGCAGCTTGGCCTGGTCGATTACCTGCCCACCTATGAGGCAATGCGCCGCTTCAGCGCAGCGCGCGATGAAGGCAGTGCGGACGAAATCTGGACGCTGCAACATCCGCCGGTATTCACCGTGGGGCTTGCCGGGCGCGCAGAGCACCTCCCGCGCTCGGGCGACATTCCGATCGAGCACATCGATCGCGGCGGGCAGATCACTTATCACGGCCCCGGCCAGGCGATTGTCTATCTGCTGCTCGATTTATCGCGCCGCGACCTCAAGGTCCGCCAGTTGGTGCAATTGGCGGAGCAGGCGGCGATCGACCTGCTGGCCGACTTCAATATCGGCGCCCAGCGCGTGGTGGGCGCCCCCGGGGTGTACGTGGCCGGCGCAAAAATTGCCGCCCTCGGCCTGCGTATTCGCAAGGGCTGTTGTTACCACGGCATTTCCCTCAACGTCGACATGGACCTCGCCCCCTTCTCTGCCATTGATCCGTGCGGCTTTCCCGGGCTGCGCGTGACGCAGGCCCGCGACCTGGGCATTACCGCCGGAACAGCAGAAATCGGGGAACGACTTGCCGCCAAAGTGATCCAACACCTCCAATGAGCAGCGCAGACACCAAACAAAAAGGCCAATCCAAGACGGCACGCATCCCGATCAAGATCGTGCCGGCGGAAAAGCTCAAGAAACCCGACTGGATCCGCGTGCGTGCGGCCTCGGACAATTCGCGTTTCACCGAAATCAAGCAGATCCTTAGGGAAAACCGCCTTCACACGGTTTGTGAGGAAGCGTCCTGCCCCAATATCGGGGAATGCTTCGGCAAGGGCACGGCGACCTTCATGATCATGGGCGACAAGTGCACACGGCGCTGCCCGTTCTGCGATGTCGGTCACGGCCGACCCGACCCGCTCGACGCCGAGGAGCCGCTGCACCTGGCGCAGACAATCGCCGCGCTGCGGCTCTCTTATGTGGTCATCACCAGCGTCGACCGCGACGATCTGCGCGACGGCGGGGCCGGGCATTTTGTCGAATGCATCCGCGCCGTACGTGAACTTTCGCCGCAAACGCGCATCGAAGTGCTGGTGCCCGATTTCCGCGGGCGCATGGACAAGGCGCTCGAAATTCTCGACGGCGGACCGCCCGATGTGATGAACCACAACCTGGAAACGGTACCGCGTCTTTACAAGCAGGCACGCCCCGGCTCGGACTACCACCATTCACTCATGCTGCTGCAACAATTCAAGTCACGCCATCCGCAGGTGCCGACAAAATCCGGACTGATGGTCGGCCTGGGCGAAACCGACGAGGAAATCATCGCGGTAATGCGTGACATGCGCGAACACAAAGTCGACATGCTGACCATTGGCCAGTACCTGCAGCCTTCGGCGCACCACCTGTCGGTGGAACGCTACGTACATCCCGATGTGTTTGCACGCTTTGAACGCGAAGCCACCGCACTGGGTTTCACCCACGCCGCCGTGGGTCCGATGGTGCGCTCGAGCTACCATGCCGACCAGCAGGCGCACGCCGCCGGCGTTCCCGGCGCGCTGGCCAAAGACACCGCATGATGCGCGCCCGGTTGAAGCGCCGGTTGTTTGTCAACGGCATCGCGGCGGTGACCGCGGGTGCCGGCATGGCGGCGCTTGCCCCCGCCCTTGCCGCCAACATAGAGGCCGGCCAGCGCGCACCGGCGCTCGATATCAAACTACTCAACGGCAAAACGCTGGCAGCGAAACAATTGCAGGGCAAGGTCGTGGTGCACATGTACTGGGCGACTTGGTGCCCCTATTGCCGCGCCGACCTGCCCGAGATGCAGCGCATCTACCAATTGCTGCAACCGAAGGGCCTGGAGATCCTGGCGCTGTCGATCGACGAGAACGACAAGACGGTCCGTGATTTCTGGAAGGGAAAGAACTACAGCTTTCCGGCGGCCATGCGCAGCAACGCCTACTTCGAGCATTACGGCCGTATCGGCACCACGCCAACCTACCTGATCGTCGACCGCGAGGGCATACTGCGCCAGCGCATCAACGGCGCACCCGAACCGGGTGTGATCGAGCAACTGGTGGCAAAACTACTGTAAGCCGCCCCGCTTGAATTAGTGACAATTATGTCACTAATATCGGCCTGCAACCCTTTTCTGGCGCGGATTTAACAAAACAAATTTACAAGAATTTTGCCTTTTAGCCGGCCTTCAATTCCTTTTCGAGCAGCGCGTGCAAGGCTTCGAAATCCAGCTCGCCAAGTAAACGTTTTACGATGCGCCCGTCCTTTGCAATGATGAAGGTGGTCGGGGTGAGACTGACATTGCCGAAACGCTGCGCCAGTTCGCCACTGACATCAAGCGCCACCTTGAACGGCAGTGCATTTTTCTGGGCGTAGTTGACGACGAAGTTGGGCCGGTCATAACGCATGGCAACGGCGATAGTCTCAAAACCACGCGGTTCAAACTTGCGGTAAGTCTCGACCAGTTTGGGCATTTCGCGCACGCAAACCTCGCAATCGGTGGCCCAGAAATTGACCAGCACCACCTTGCCGCGCAAATCGCTGGTGTTAATGCGCTCGCCCTTGAGGGTGTTGAACTGCACCTCGGGCGCCGCACCGTTCTTGAGCATGGTGGTGACAAACATCAACGCGCCTATTGTGGCCAGAGCCCCAATAAAGCTAAGCTGCTTCAGACTGATTAATTTTCTTCCAGGTGAACTCATGCGATCCATTTTCGGCCTTTTATCCCTACTTGTCACTTTGACCCTCACGCTGGCGGCGGAACCTGTTCGGGCGATTTCACTCACCGACCTGAGCAACAAGGATACCGCCACGGGTTTGAAAGAGGCGCTGGCCACGGGCTCCCAGGTCGCGGTGCAAAAGCTGGGTGCCGAAAACGGCTTTTTCAGCAACGACAAGGTGAAAATCCCGCTGCCCGAGGCAATGCAAAAAGTCGACAGCCTGATGCGCAAGTTTGGCATGGGCAAACAGGCGGACGAATTGTTGCTGCGCATGAACCGCGCCGCAGAGGCCGCGGTTCCGGAAGCAAAGGCACTGCTACTCAACGCGGTCAAGCAGATGTCGTTCAAGGATGCCAAAGGCATTCTCACCGGAGGCAACGACGCTGCGACACAGTATTTCAAACGCGCCACCTCCGAGCAGATGCTGGTGAAATTCCTGCCTGTCGTAAAAAAATCAATGGAGAAGGTAAAACTCGCCGAGGTCTACAACGCCTATGCCGACCAAGGCGCCAAATTCGGCCTGGTCAAGGCCGAGGACACGCGAATAGAAGATTACATCGCACGCAAGGCGCTGGACGGTCTTTTCACCATAATCGCCGAAGAGGAAAAGGCCATTCGGGCCGACCCGGTGGGACAGGCATCCAACATCCTGAAAAAAGTGTTTGGCGCGCTGGGCAAATAACCCGCGACGGGTCTGTGGCGCTAGTAGAACACCTGGCTTCGCGGCGATGCGTTCGAGATCACATCAAGCGCACGGCGGATAATTTCCGCCACACGCTGCAGGCCGGCAACCGAGAGTTGTGTCGGACTGGCATACATCTCCGGAACCCTGCCCAACTGCCGCAGATCGGCAATGGCAAAACCGGCTGCGACCGCGCTTTTCAGGATGCGATCGTTGAACACGGCCAGCGCCGCGCAGGCCGCCTGCTGTTGCTCCCAATCAGGGTAGCGCGGCGGATACATGGTGCAAACGAGCGTAGGCAAGCGCGTCGACAACGCGGCGCGCGCAAGAATTTCCACGTGCCGCTCAAAGTCATCCGCGGCGCTGCTAAGCTGTGCAAGACCGGCACGCCAAACCATCGCAGGCCCGTCCAGCAGACCGCTCGCGGCGATGGCATCGTTGCCCTCGATGTTGATGACAATGTGGGACGCGTCTTCGGGGATGGATATCGCCGGCCCCGGGGTGGAGACTTGCGCCGCCGAAATCACCGAAAGCTTCCAGGGGAAGCGTGCTCCGGGCATGACAACCGACTCGAGACTGCCCTCCGGCAGGTCGGTGCGCACCGGCAGCAGCGAATCCCCCAGCAGCACGACGTGCGCTTGGGGGGTTTCTTCAAGCATCGGAAAATCGCTCACATGCGCTCCTGCCCTCGCGCGCCAAGCGCTCGATTTCGCATCAATGCGCCGCCTCCCAGTTCAAGCCGGTGCCCACATCAACCAGCAACGGCACTTCCAGGGCTGCCACACCAGTCATCAAGCGTGGCAACTCGGTTTTGACAACAGGCAGTTCCCCATCGGGAACTTCCAGTACCAGCTCATCGTGCACCTGCATGATCAGTCTGGACTTGAGCTTATCGCGGTCCAACCAACCCTGCACGGCGATCATCGCCAGTTTGATCAGGTCTGCGGCCGTACCCTGCATCGGCGCATTGATGGCGGCGCGCTCCGCACCCTGGCGGCGCGCTTGGTTCGACGAGCCGATTTCCTGCAGCCACAGCCTGCGGCCCAGCACGGTTTCAACGTAACCCGCATCACGCGCCTGCGCCCGGGTCTCATCCATGTACCGCTTGACGCCCGGATAGCGCGCAAAATAGCTGTCAATATAAGCCTGCGCCGTCGTGCGGTCGAGATTTAGCTGTGTCGCCAGGCCGAAGGCCGACATACCGTAGATCAGACCGAAGTTGATGGTCTTGGCGGCGCGGCGCTCATCCGCGCTGACCTCGCTGATGCTGCGGTTAAAGATCTCCGCTGCGGTGGCGCGGTGCACGTCTTCGCCCGCGGCGAAGGCCTTGAGCAAACCAGGGTCGCGCGAAAGGTGGGCCATGATGCGCAGTTCGATCTGCGAATAGTCGGCGGACACCAGCACATGGCCAGGCGGCGCAATAAAAGCCTCGCGAATGCGCCGGCCCTCGCCGGTGCGCACCGGGATATTCTGCAGATTCGGATCGTTCGAGGCAAGACGCCCGGTCACCGCCGTGGCCTGGCCGTAATTGGTATGAACACGCCCGGTGCGCGCATTGACCATGCGCGGCAGCTTGTCCGTGTAAGTCGACTTGAGCTTGGTCAGTCCGCGATATTCAAGCAGCGTCTTGGGCAGCGGATAGTCAAGCGCCAGCTTTTCCAGCACCTCTTCGTCGGTCGAGGGTGCACCAGAGGGCGTTTTTTTCACCACTGGAAGCTTGAGTTGTTCGAAGAAAATCTCACCGATCTGCTTGGGTGAATTGAGGTTGAAGGGCTGTCCGGCCTCGACGAAAGCCTTTTTTTCCAGCGCCATCATTTTTGCGCCCAGTTCGGCGCTTTGCTTTTCGAGCAAACCGGTGTCGATCAGCACGCCGTTGCGCTCCATGCGAAACAGCACCTCGCGCGCGGGCATCTCGATGCCGGCGTAAACGTGTTGCAACCTGGCATCAGCTTGCAACTGTGCCGACAAGACACCATGCAGGCGCAGCGTGATGTCCGCGTCCTCGGCCGCATAGGCGGTGGCCAGTTCGAGGTCCACCTGGTCAAAGCCGATGCGCTTCGCGCCCTTGCCGGTGACCTCGTCGTAGGTGATGGTTTTGACGCCAAGGTGGCGCGCTGCGAGCGAATCCATGTCGTGGCGCATTTGACTCTCGAGCACATAGGATTCGAGCAGCGTGTCGTGCACGATGCCGCGCAAGCTGACCCCGTGGTTCGCAAACACGTGTTGGTCGTACTTGAGGTTTTGCCCAAGCTTGTGCCGTTGGGCGTTCTCCAGCCAGGGGCGCAGCAATTCGAGCGCGCGCGCAACCCCGACTTGTCCGGCGACACCGGGGCCGCTGTGCGCAAGCGGCAGATAGGCGGCCTTGCCCGGCTCGACTGAAAACGATATGCCGACCAGTTGCGCCTGCAGCGGGTCGAGGCCGGTCGTCTCGGTATCGACAGACACAAGGTCCGCGCCCTCCAGAACGGCCAGCCAACGCAGAACATCCGCCTCGGTCAGCAGGGTTTCGTAATGACGTGGAATATCCGCGGCGAACACTTTTGCAGCCGGCGTATCAGCGGCGGATGGGGCGCCCGCACCGGCGCCCGGCTGACCCTGTACTTCCTTCAACCAGGTCTTGAAACCGTAACGCTCGAACAGCGCTGCAAGCGTCGGTACATCCTGTTCCTTTGCCGCCAGATCGTGCAGGACGGATGGCAGCGCAACATCGCACTTCACCGTCAGCAAATAACGGCCCTTTGGCAGCCAGTCCAGGGCCTGGCGCAGGTTCTCGCCAACCGCGCCGCTGATTTCAGCGGCGTGCGCCATCACCGCATCGAGGCTGCCGTATTGCGTCAGCCACTTTACCGCCGTCTTCGGGCCGACCTTGTGAACACCGGGCACGTTATCCACCGTATCGCCGATCAACGACAGGTAATCGACGATCAATGCCGGCGGCACGCCGAATTTTTGCGCCACACCGGCTTCGTCGAGCACTTCGTTGCTCATGGTGTTGACCAGGGTCACGCCTTGGTTCACCAGTTGCGTGAGATCCTTGTCGCCGGTGGATACGATGGTCTTGACGCCCGCGCGCGTCGCCATGCATGAGAGCGTGCCGATCACATCGTCGGCTTCCACGCCGTCTATCATCAGCAACGGCCAGCCAAGGGCGCGAACCGCCTCGTGCAGCGGTTCGATCTGCGCCACCAGATCATCGGGCATGGGCGCACGGTTGGCCTTGTATTCAGGATAAGCGTCGTCGCGAAACGTTTTGCCCTTCGCATCGAACACACAGGCGAGATATTCTGCCTTGTAGTCGATTCTGAGGCAGCGTAGCATGTTGATCACGCCGTAGATCGCGCCTGTAGGTTCGCCATGCGCATTGCGCAGGTCGGGCATTGCGTGAAAGGCACGGTACAGGTACGACGACCCGTCTACCAGAAGCAGTGTTTTATCCAAGTTCTAAGTACTGTGCGGTCAGTGTCAGTTAGAAAACAGTGGGAAGGTAAGGCCGTGGCTTGAAAAAACAGATGCGGACTGCGCGGCCGAGGTGGTGCGCAGAAGGTGTACCCGCCGACGCTGCTGCCGACCCTTACGCGAAATTTCGGCTCCAACCCGCGCTATTTGCACCCCGCTATTTGCACCCCAGAAGCCGGTTCCGGCTTCCTTGCCAACCCAGATTCACCCGTCAGGAGCAAGCTCATGAGCGAAAAAATTCCCAAAGCCGCCGCGTCCCTCCCGGACACCTCGGGCAGCGTCGCCCGGGAAGCCTGGCACCTGTTCGGCATTATGGCAGAATTTGTCGAGGCCACTGAACGGCTCAACCAGATCCGCCCGGCGGTCAGCATTTTCGGCAGCGCGCGCCTCGCGCCGGATCATCCTTATTGCCAACTGGCTGAAAAAACCGCAAGGCTGCTCTCGGACGCGGGGTTTTCTGTCATCTCCGGCGGAGGGCCCGGTGTCATGGAAGCCTGCAACAAGGGTGCGCATTTCGGCCGCTCGCCATCGGTCGGACTCAACATCGAACTGCCACGCGAACAGTTCCCCAATGCTTATCAGGACATCAGCCTTTCTTTCCGCCATTTTTTCGCCCGCAAGGTAAGCTTTGTCAAATTCGCCGTGGCCTACGTGGTGTTGCCCGGGGGCTTCGGCACCCTGGACGAACTGACCGAGGCTCTAACCCTCGTCCAGACCGGCAAAACACGAAAAATGCCCATCATCCTGGTGCATGAGCCGTTCTGGCGCGGGTTTCTTGACTGGATGCGCGAGCGCATGGTGGCGGAAAAACTGATCATGCCCGAGGATCTGGACCTGATCCAGGTGATTGATGACCCGGCCGCCATCGTCGACACCATTTTCAAGCATTACGAAAAACGCAATTTCGTCCCGTCCCACGCCGAGCGCGAGACCTTCCTCAACCTCTAGCATTCTGAAACGCCCGGTTCTGTTAGAATGAAAGCCTTGATCGGGAACCAAAATATGCGCCATTTCCTTGCCATAGTCCTCCTCTTCGCAGCCCTGCCGCTGTACGCACAGGAACGCCCGAAATTCGATCCGGTACCGGCACCGCCGCCAGAGCCGGGCTTCAACTTTGACTCTGCCGTCGACGCCCCCACGGTTAACATCCGCCGTGGCGACATACAGCAGATAGAAGAACGTGCGTCCTCCATAGACGGCAAAAAAACCGTCACCGTCACCTCGCCCTCGGGAACCGAATACGAATTACGCGAGGATCTGGGCGATGGCGCACCCACACGTTCGCATCTGGGTGACTCCGGGTTGCGCGTGCCGTTATGGAAGATCGAAAAGTTCTGATGCCTCCCTGACCGGGCTATCCAGCCCGGCCTGAACCGCCACATCCGGTTGCCTCGTGTCCGTTTTCACCACAGTAACGCCAAACCAGCTTTCCCACTGGCTGCAACGCTATTCCATAGGCAGCCTTGTTGATCTCAAGGGCATAGCCTCGGGAATAGAAAACACCAACTATTTCGTCACCACCGACCAGGGGCGCTACGTCCTCACCTTGTTTGAACGCCTCGCGCCTAGTGAACTGCCGTTTTATCTCGACCTCATGGCGCATTTGGCGCACCACGGCATACCCAGCCCGCTTCCCATCGCCGACCAGGACAACCGCCTGCTCGGCGAACTCAACGGCAAGCCGGCGGCGCTGGTCACGCGCCTCTCGGGTGAACCGGTGATGCACCCCGCGCCGGCGCATTGCGCCAGCATCGGTGAAGTGCTCGCCGACATGCACATCGCCGGACGCTCCTACCGAGCGGCGCAGCACAATCCGCGCGGTCCACATTGGTGGGTTTGGGCGGCGCCGCAGGTGATGCCGTTTCTCGACACGCCCAAAGCGGCACTGTTGCGCAATGAACTCGAATTTCAATCGCAACACCGCCACGATGCCCTACCGCGCGGGCCGGTGCACGCCGACCTGTTCCGCGACAACGTACTGTTCGACGGCCCCCGTGTTGGCGGCGTGATCGATTTTTACTTCGCCGGCGTCGACGCCTTGCTCTACGACGTTGCGGTAACCCTGAACGACTGGTGCATTGACGCCGCCGGCAACATCGACGCGGCCCGCTCATGCGCGCTGCTCGGCGCCTATCGGGCCCGCCGCGACTTCACGCCCGAAGAGCGCGCCGCCTGGCCGGTGATGTTGCGCGCAGGTGCTTTACGCTTCTGGTTGTCGCGGCTGTTTGATTTTTACCTGCCGCGCCCGGGCGAAATGACACACGCACACGATCCGGAACATTTCCGCCGCATCCTAGAATTGCGCATCGCCGGTGCCGCGGCGCTGCCCACCTGAGGCCTCCATCTGTGAACATCGTCCCCGCAATCAAAGGCTGGCATTGGGTACGTGACGGCTTCGCGCTGTTTCGCAAAAATCCGGCGCTGTGGTTTGCCATGGTATTCGCCTACTGGCTGATGATGGCCGTCGCCAATCTGATCGTGTCGGTGGTGCCGGTGGTAGGCCCTTGGCTGGGATTGATGGTGACCTCGGCCCTCATACCGGCCTTTTCTGTAAGTTTCATGGTGTTTTCGCGCGAACTCGCCGCCAGCCGCCCGGTGGGAATGCCGCTGCTGTCGTCCGGATTCAGACAGAACCTGAGGGCCTTGCTCATGCTCGGCGCGCTCTATCTGGTCGCGACCCTGCTGGTACTGGGCAGTTCGGCACTGGCGGACAACGGCCTGCTGGCGCGCTGGATGCTGTTCGGCCAAAAGCCGACGCAGGAAGCGCTTGCCGAAAGCCAGTTGGTATTGGCGTTGGTCCTGGCCACTCTGATCTATACGCCGGTGCTGATGGGCTACTGGTTTGCACCGGTACTGGCGGCATGGCGCGGCATGAGTGCGGCACAATCGCTTTTCTACAGCTTCTTCGCCACGCTGCGTAACTGGCGGGCGTTTCTGGTCTACAGTCTGGCCTTCGCCGTGATCGGCGGCATTATGCCCATGCTGGTGCTGATCATCGCCCTCGCGCTGCGCCCGACCAGCGCCGTGCTGTCGAGTATCCTGATCTACAGCATGGTCCCGGCGGTGTTGACCCTGGTGCCCACACTGTTTGCCAGCTTCTATACCAGCTACATCGACATATTTACCGAGGCGGCCGCGGAAAAAGAACCAGACAACCCCTCACAGTCTTAGGGGTATTGCCCGATGTTGCGCTGCGGTGGGGTAAGATTCCACCTCTTGGTGCGCTGTGCCCCTCCCCGTCTTAAAAATGTCTGTACGCCTTCGCGAGATTCCCTATAACTACACCTCCCTGTCTGACAGGGAGGTCGTCATCCGCCTGCTGGGCGAGCAAGCCTGGCTGTCCTTGCTCGACTTGCGCGAAGAGCGCCGCACCGGCCGCTCGGCGCGCATGCTCTACGAGGTGCTGGGCGACATCTGGGTCGTCAACCGCAATCCCTACCTGCAGGATGACCTGCTTGACAATCCGACCCGCCGGGCGCAGCTGGTGCAGGCGATGCGCCACCGCCTCCATGAAATAGAAAAGCGTCGCGGACAGTACCTCGCAGAGGCCCCGCTCACGCCGGATCTGCTTGAGCAACACGCCGCGCGCAACATTAAAGTGGGCTCGTTGCTGGAAAAAGGCCACGAAGCCGTCGACGCCTTTGAGCGCGAGTTCAAGGAGATGGGGGAGCTGCGCAAAAAAGCGATGCGCCTGCTGACGCGCAGCACGCATC
This sequence comes from Bordetella parapertussis, assembly GCA_945906975.1. The sequence goes on from CAMDRY010000027.1 coordinate 16,616, forward strand.
GCGACAACGTCCAGTTCGACGGCCTCGCACGCGTCTCGCACGTCACCGACGCCACCGATTGGCGCGTTGAATATCCCTTCGTCGTTTTCAAGCCAGACACTGAAGCAGAAATTCCGAGCTTAGTAAAAGCATGTATTGAGCTTGGTCTAACGATTGTGCCAAGGGGTGGTGGTACCGGGTATACCGGCGGCGCTATTCCCATGGTAGCAATGTCTGCTGTTATTAATACTGAGAAATTAATTGATTTAGGTGTGGTTGAAAAGAAAGCACTACCGGGCCTAAACAATTTAGTACCT
>CAMDRY010000028.1 GCA_945906975.1 Bordetella parapertussis
TGCCCCTTGCCAATGCTGCAAACCGGCTGCTTTCTCCCGCAGAAATGGGCGAACTGTTCAAAGTCATCGCCTTTAGCAGGGGTTTGGATGCGGCGCTGCTCGGTTTTTCCCATGGTGACCGCAGCGCCACGCTTTGAGCCAAGCGGCACAGGCTATGCGCATCGTGGGTTTGTCGGCGCTTCCCTGCTCCTTTGCAGTCTTTTGACCTGCCCTACACGCCTTCGGCCGCTCCTTAATCCAGTTTTGCGCCGGCAGCTTTGACTATTTTTGTCCACATGGCCAGATCAGTCTTGATTTGCGCCGCGAATTGCTCGGGCGTGTTGCCGACAGGATCGATCGCATCTCTAGCCAGGCGGGCCTGAAAATCCGGGCGCTTGATTATGCTCACCACATCCTCGTTAATTTTGCTGATGAGCTCGCGCGGCGTGCCGGCGGGGGCCATGAAGCCGTACCAAGCGGTGATTTCGAAGCCGGGGAGCGTTTCTGCAACAGTGCCCACGTTGGGGAAGAAATTGGACCGCTTGGTGCCTGTGATACCCAAGGCCTTCAGTTTGCCGCTTTGTGTAAGCCCAATGCTGGCGGTAATGCCGCCCACGATCAGCGGAACCTGGTTGGCGAGCACATCGGTGACCCCCTGGCCAAAGCCTTTGTAGGGGATATGCAACATATCAATGCCGCCCATGGACTTGATGGTTTCCATGGTGAGGTGTTGCTGCCCGCCTGCGCCCGAGGATGCGTAGCTGAGCTTGCCCGGCTGCGCTTTGGCTAGCGCCAGCAATTCCTTGATGTTGTTAGCCGGAAACGAAGGGTGGGCCAAGATGACGAAGGGTCCGGCTGCGGCGTTGACGATGGGCGCGAGGTCCCTGACCGGATCGTAGGGATTTTTCGAATAGAGCAGCGGCGCAATGGTAATTGACGCGTCGGCCGCGAACAGCAGCGTGTAGCCGTCTGGCGTCGCCTTGGCAACAAAATCGGTACCAATGGTGCCCGAGGCGCCCGCTTTGTTTTCGACAACAACCGCTTGCTTCCACAGGTTGGAGAGTTCCTGCGACAACACACGGCCGTAGATATCGGGTGTGCCACCGGGCGGGAAAGTGACAATGACTTTGACCGGTTTGTTCGGATAAGCCTGCGAAAACCCAACGCTGGGAGTCAGCGCTAACGCGAAGGCGATTAAAAGCACATGTAGGCGATGCATGAGGCCTCCTTAATCCTTAAGGCGGTCCCTTTCGGGACTATTTTTAACGTGCCAAATTATACGGCTGCCGTATGTGCTCGCCGCATAAAAAAAAGACGGCCAAAGCCGCCTTTTTTGCCCCGCACGGACGCGCCCGTGCGTGTCTGCTTACTTGCGGCGCAGCTTTCGGATAGCGGCGATTTGCGCTGCCATCATGGCAAACTCGGACTGCGCGCGCGCCATATCAAGATCGCCCTTCGCGTTGGCCATGGCTTCCTGCGCGGCCTTCTGCGCTTCAAGTGCCTTGGCTTCGTCGAGGTCATGGCCGCGAATTGCCGTGTCGGCCAGCACAGTGACAAGCTTGGGTTGAACTTCTAACACGCCGCCCGCGACAAAAATCAGCACCTCTTCGCTGCCATCGGCGGGCTTGATGCGCACCGCGCCCGGCTTGATGCGGGTAATGAGCGGCGTGTGCCTGGGATAAATGCCCAACTCACCAGCCTCCCCGGGCAGAGCCACAAACTCGGCCTCACCGGCGAAGATTTGCTCTTCGGCGCTGACTACATCTACGTAAATCGTATGTGCCATTGGATCCTAGTGAATGCTGAATGGTGTGTAGGGAGTGGTGGAAAAACCGCCGGGATTCTTACGATTCACCCTTTCCCATTTCCCATTTACTGCAAAGTCTTGGCTTTTTCGACCGCTTCTTCGATACCGCCAACCATGTAGAACGCCTGCTCGGGCAGGTGGTCGTATTCGCCGGCAACAATGGCCTTGAAACCTTTGATCGTCTCTTTCAACGGGACGTACTTGCCCGGAGAGCCGGTGAACACCTCGGCAACGTTGAAGGGTTGCGACAGGAACCGCTGGATCTTACGAGCGCGAGCAACCGCCGTCTTGTCTTCAGGCGACAGTTCATCCATGCCCAAAATCGCGATAATGTCGCGCAATTCTTTATAGCGCTGCAGCGTCTGCTGTACGGCACGCGCGGTGTTGTAGTGCTCTTCACCAACCACGTGCGGATCCATCTGCCGACTGGTGGAATCAAGCGGGTCCACGGCCGGATAAATACCAAGCGAGGCGATATCGCGCGACAGCACGACGGTGGAGTCAAGGTGGCCGAAAGTGGTCGCAGGCGACGGGTCGGTCAGGTCATCCGCCGGAACATAAACGGCCTGGATCGAAGTGATCGAACCGGTCTTGGTTGAGGTGATGCGCTCTTGCAGACGGCCCATCTCCTCGGCCAGCGTCGGCTGGTAACCCACTGCGGAGGGCATACGGCCGAGCAATGCGGACACTTCTGTACCGGCCAGCGTGAACCGGTAGATGTTATCGACAAAAAACAGCACGTCGCGGCCTTCATCGCGGAAAGCTTCAGCCATGGTCAGGCCGGTCAGCGCCACACGCAGACGATTGCCCGGCGGCTCGTTCATTTGGCCGTACACCAGTGCGACCTTGTCCAGAACGTTGGAATCTTTCATCTCGTGGTAGAAGTCGTTGCCCTCACGGGTACGCTCGCCCACGCCGGCAAACACCGAGTAACCCGAGTGCTCAATGGCGATATTGCGGATCAATTCCATCATGTTCACGGTCTTGCCGACGCCGGCGCCGCCGAACAGGCCGACTTTGCCGCCCTTGGCAAACGGGCAGATCAGGTCAATAACCTTGATTCCCGTCTCGAGCAACTCCTGCGAGGGCGAAAGATCTTCGTACCTGGGTGCCATGCGGTGGATGGACGCGGTCTTCTCGGCGCCGATGGGGCCGGCCTCGTCAATCGGGCGGCCCAGAACGTCCATGATGCGGCCGAGTGTTTTCGGACCGATGGGTACCATGATCGGGTTGCCGGTGTTGACCACCTTCATGCCGCGGCGCAGGCCGTCAGACGAGCCCAGCGCAATGGTGCGGACAATGCCGTCGCCCAGCTGCTGCTCGACTTCGAGCGTCAGGCCGATCTCGTCCATTTTGAGGGCGTCGTAGATTTTGGGCATCTGATCGCGCGGAAACTCGACGTCGATAACCGCGCCGATGCACTGAACAATGGTTCCTTGGTTCATGGTCATTTCCTAACTAGACTTACGATTCGAATTCGGTTGGTTCGCTTAAACGGCAGCAGCGCCGGCGACAATCTCTGAGAGTTCTTTGGTAATGGCTGCCTGGCGCGTCTTGTTGTAAATCAGGGTAAGTTCGTCGATCACGCTGCCGGCGTTGTCGCTGGCGGCTTTCATCGCCACCATGCGCGCCGACTGCTCGGACGCCATGTTCTCGGCGACGCCCGGAAAAATCAGCGACTCAACATAGCGCGTCAGCACCTGGTCAAGAACCGCTTTGGCGTCCGGTTCGTAGATGTAATCCCACGACCCCTGCGGCACACCAATCTTCTCGCCCGAGAGGGGCAGCAACTGCTCCATCACCGGTTCCTGCTTCATCGTATTGATAAACTTGGTGTAAAACACCATTAGACGGTCGAAGCGGTCATGGGTGTAACCGTCCAGCATGGTCTTGACGGCACCGATCATTTTTTCCATGTTCGGCTTGTCGCCCATCTGGATCACATGCGACACGACGTTGGCGCCGAGGCGCTGCATGAAACCAAAGCCCTTGTTGCCAATCGCGCAAACTTCAAACGTCTCCCCCTGCGACTCCCACTCTTTCATCTTGTTGAGTGTCATGCGCAGCACGTTGGTGTTGAGGCCGCCGCACAAGCCCTTGTCGGTTGTGATGACGATGATGCCAACCCTATTCACCGTGTCACGCTCAATCAGGAAGGGATGGCGGTACTCGGGGTTGGCATGGCTGATGTGCGCCGCCACGTTGCGGATTTTTTCGGCGTACGGCCGCGCGGCGCGCATGCGATCTTGCGCCTTTCTCATTTTCGAGGCCGCAACCATTTCCATCGCCTTGGTGATCTTGCGCGTGTTCTGCACGCTCTTGATCTTGGTGCGTATTTCTTTTGAACCGGCCATTTCTGCGCCTTGTCAGTTAGCTTTACGCCACCCCCCTCAAAACAGGGGGCAGGGTTGGGTTAGTACGTGCCGTTTTTCTTGAAGTCCTTGATGGCTTCGTGCATCGTCGCTTCATCTTCTTTGGACAGATCTTTGGTGTCCTCGATGTTTTTGACCAGAGCGGCGTATTTGTCTTTCAGGAAAGCGCGCATCGCGCGTTCCGCAGCAAGCGCCTTCTTCACGTCGATGTCATCGAAGTACGCGTTGTTGACGGCGAAGAGCGTCAGCGCCATTTCCCAGACCTGGAGCGGCTCGTACTGCGGCTGCTTCATCAGTTCGGTGACAAGACGGCCGCGTTCGAGCTGTTTGCGCGTGGTTTCGTCAAGGTCAGAGGCAAACTGCGCGAACGCCGCAAGCTCACGGTACTGCGCCAACGATAGCCTCACGCCGCCGCCAAGTTTCTTGATGATCTTGGTCTGTGCCGCACCGCCCACCCGCGATACCGAGATACCGGCGTTGATAGCCGGACGGATACCGGCGTTGAACAGGTCGGTCTCAAGGAAAATTTGGCCGTCGGTGATCGAAATCACGTTGGTCGGCACGAACGCGGTAACGTCGCCTGCCTGGGTTTCGATGACCGGGAGCGCGGTCAGCGATCCGGTCTTGCCCTTGACAGCGCCCTTGGTGAATTTCTCCACATACTCGGGATTGACGCGGGCGGCGCGCTCGAGCAGGCGGCTGTGCAGATAAAACACGTCGCCAGGATAGGCTTCGCGGCCCGGAGGACGGCGCAAAAGCAGCGATACCTGACGATACGCCCAAGCCTGCTTGGTCAGGTCATCATAAATGATCAGTGCATCCTGTCCGCGGTCGCGGAAGTACTCACCCATGGTGCAACCCGAGTAGGGTGCGATGAACTGCATCGCCGCCGACTCGGACGCCGTCGCGGCCACCACGATGGTGTAGGCCATTGCGCCGTGCTCTTCGAGCTTTTTCACCACGTTTACGACCGAAGAGGCCTTCTGCCCGATCGCGACGTAAATGCAGATGAGGTCCTTGCCCTTCTGGTTGATGATCGCATCGATGGCCACCGCGGTCTTGCCGGTCTGGCGGTCGCCGATGATCAGTTCGCGCTGGCCGCGGCCGACCGGCACCATGGCGTCGATAGACTTGAGGCCGGTCTGCACCGGCTGCGATACCGACTGCCGGTCAATAACGCCCGGGGCGACCTTCTCGATAACGTCGGTCATCTTGGCGTTGACCGGGCCCTTGCCGTCGATCGGCTGACCGAGCGAGTTGACCACGCGTCCGATCAGTTCGGGGCCCACCGGCACATCCAGGATCCGGCCCGTACATTTAACGGTATCACCCTCGGAGATATGCTCGTATGCGCCAAGAATAACGGCGCCGACCGAGTCACGTTCGAGGTTGAGCGCGAGGCCGAAGGTGTTTTGCGGGAACTCGAGCATCTCGCCCTGCATCACGTCGGAAAGACCGTGGATGCGGCAGATACCGTCGGTCACTGACACCACCGTGCCCTGCGTGCGGATGTCCGCGGAGAGCGCGAGGTTCTGGATCTTGCTGCGGATCAGATCGCTGATTTCAGAGGGGTTCAACTGTTGCATGGTAGGTTCCTTGAGGATTCCTGATTCGTTTCTTACGGCGCTAGTTGTTCAGCAGCCCGGTGGTCATTGCGGCCAGCTTGCCGCGCACCGAGCCGTCAATCACTTCATCTCCGACCACGACACGCACGCCGCCGATAAGATCGCGATCTTCACCGACCTGCGGTTTGATCTTGCGCTTGAAGCGCTTTTCCAGATCGGCCACCAGCGCGGACAGTTGCGCGGCGTCCAGCGGCATGGCGCTGGTGATCACCGCATCCACCACGCCTTCGCGCGCGTGCTTTAGGGTCTCGAACTGTTCGCGAATCGTAGGCAGCAAAGCAAGACGGCCGTTTTCGATCAGGATGTGGACAAAATTCTGCGCATCCTTGGACAGGTCGCCGGCGACCGAAGCAATCAGACCGTACACCTGCTCGGACGAGAACTTCGGATTGCTGATGGCATCCTGCATGTCGCGATCAGCCGCAACGGCTGCGAGCCGTCCCAGCACATCGGACCATGCACCCAGCGCATTCGCCTTGTCCGCCAGCGCAAAAACCGCCTCGGCGTAAGGGCGCGCGATTGTGGTGACTTCCATTGGTCCTAGAGCTCCTGCTTGAGTTGATTCAGCAGGTCGGCGTGCACTTGCGCATTGACTTCCTTGCGCAGGATCTTCTCCGCGCCCGCCACGGCAAGCGATGCAACCTGCTCGCGAAGCTGGGTCTTTGCCGATTGCACTTCCTGCTGGATCTGCGCTTGGGCGGCGGCGATCATGCGATCGCCCTCGGCCTTGGCGTTGGCCTTGGCTTCCTCGACCATCTGGCTTGCGCGCTTTTCGCCCGAGGCAAGAATCTCCTGCGAACGCTCACGGGCATCACGAATGATCACCTCGCTTTGCTTGTTCGCCTCGGCGTAAGCGGACTTGCCGCGCTCGGCTTCCGCCAAACCGTCCGCAATCTGCTTCTGGCGTGCTTCTATCGCGTTGAGCAAAGGCGGCCAAACGAATTTGGCCGAGAACAGGATGAACGCAAAAAATGCGATCCCCTGCGCGAACATTGTCACTGTTAGGTTCATGGTACGTTCCCCGTTACGGGAGCTGCGTTAGCGAAAGTTGGCCAGCAGCGGGTTTGCGAAAGCGAAGAACATGGCAAGGCCCACGCCAATGATGAACGACGCGTCGATCAGGCCCAGCAGCAGGAACACCTTGGCCTGCAGTTGCGGCATGAGTTCGGGCTGGCGGGCGGCGCCCTCGAGGAAGCGGCTGCACATGATGCCCACGCCGACGCAGGCGCCAAGTGCGCCCAGGCCGATGATGAGGCCGATGCCGACGCCGGTGTACGCTTGGATCAGCGCCATCATTTGAAGTTTTTCCATGTTAATTGCCTTCCTTTCAGTTCAAATCAAAACGATTGGGGTAATTGAAGCTAAGCGAGTTAATGCGATTCGTGCGCCATCGCGATGTATACGATGGTGAGCATCATGAAAATGTAAGCCTGCAACGCGACGATAAGAATGTGAAAGATCGCCCATCCCAGACCCAGCAATACAGAGGCGCCGAAGCCGACGAAATAGTCGGCACTCCAGGAGCTGTTGGCCGCCCACATCCACAGCAGCAGGAAGATAATCTCGCCGGCGTACATGTTGCCGAACAACCGCAGCGCATGCGACAGCGGTTTGGATATGTACTCGACCATGTTGAACAGGAAATTAAACACCCAGAGCAGCGGATTGCCGCCAAAAGGCGCGCAGAAGAGCTCGTGGATGAAACCGCCCACTCCCTTGACCTTGATGCTGTAGTAGATCATCAGCAGCCAGACCGAAAGCGCCAGCGCAAAGGTCGTGTTCAGGTCGGCGGTCGGGACGATGCGAAAGCCGTGCTCGCTGATGTGGTGTGTGCCGGCAGCGATGATATCAACGGGCAGAAAGTCCATCGCGTTCATCAGCAGGACCCAGACAAACACCGTCATGGCCGCAGGCGCGATAAAGGCGTGACGCTCGCCGTGAAAAATTCCCTTGACCTGGTCATCGACAAATTCAAAAAAGAGTTCGACGAAGGCTTGGCGTTTGTTGGGTACACCGGCAGTCGCGCCGCGCACGACCCACCAGAGGAAGCCGATGCCAATCACGCCGAGCAGCAACGACACTGCCAGCGAGTCAACGTTGATCATCCAGAACGCGCCCTCACCGACCTGCTTGGTGTCGAACGTGAGGTGGTGGCCTATATATTCGGAAGGGGTAAGCGTGCCTGATGCCATCTTGTTTGGTTATTTGCCAGCTAGTTGTCTAGTTTTCGCGAACAATAATTGCCATGCCGAACATCATTACCGTGACCACGAACGAACCGATAAACGCCAGCGGGACGACATCCTTGTAGATCATCATGACCAGCGCGAGCTGCATGACTATCAGAATTATCTTACTGGCCTCCGCGCGGAACAGGGTGCGAAGTACTTCTCCTGCGGTGTTACCCTTGCTCCGCTTTGACGCGAACAAGCCGTACACATAGCCGGATGTGACATTGACGAGCCCCCCCAGCAAGGCAGATAAGGCCGCGTCATGGCCGATCCAGATGCCGCCTACAAGCGCGAGCACAAGACTTGCATACAACTGCCATCTCAAAACGGTGAGGATGGGTTTGTTCTCTAAGCGCAAAGCCATTTTCACCCGCAAGCGAACCGCAAGAGTATAGGTGTCCGATGATTGCCCGTCAAAAAATTATGTGGCACGGCGTCTCACACCCCTTTGCCCGAAAAATTCACCATCTTTACGAAACTTAACCGGCGTATTGGCTGGCGATCCGGATGTCCGCCTTGCCAACCGACTCAATTTCACAGGAAAGCACATCTCCGGGTTTGACCGGGCCGACGCCCTCGGGCGTGCCGGTGAAAATGATGTCGCCGGGGTGGAGCGTATAGAAGCTCGATGCGTATTCGATCAACTTATGCACGTCGTAGACCAGTTTGTCGGTGTTCGAGCTCTGGCGCTGCTCCCCATTGACCTTGATCGACAGCTTGAGCTTGTTCGGATTCGGCACCTCATCTTTGGTGACAATCCAGGGGCCGCATACGGCGTAGGTATCCACCGACTTCCTGAAGCTTGGCAACTCCGGCCCGCGGATGGTCATGTCCAGCCCCATGGCATAACCGGCGACATAATCGAGGGCGTTTTCCTTTTTCACTTTATTGCAGGTCTTGCCGATGATGACCGCCAGCTCGATTTCGTGGTCGTTGCGGCGCTCGGGCCAGCGCAGCTGGATTTCCTCGCCGAAACCGATCAGCGCGCTGTTGGCCTTGAGGAACAGGCCCCAGTCCCAGATGTTCTTGTTCTTGATCTCGCGGCCGTGGGCGATGCCCTGGTCTTTTTCCGCCTCGTCAATGTGCGCATGGTAGTTGATGGGGGCGTTGACGATTTTGGTCGGATTGGCCACCGGCGATTTGAACCTGACCGCACTGACCGGCTTTTTGTCCGCGCCTGCCTCGAGCTCGCGCACGCGCGCGATGATCTTGTCGAGATTGGCAATAAGCAAGTCACCCTGGGGCAGCGGCCAGCGCACAGCGGGCAGCAAGTCCAACGCGGCACTCACATCCAACACCTGATCGCCCTTGATCAGGCCCAGTCGGTTGTCATCGTATCGGCAAAGTTTCATTTCAGTGGCTCACGGTTAAAAAGGAGGCGGCAGAACGGCTGCAAGCATAGTCGAATTTGCGCCGAAAAACCTCGCCCGAATGCTTAAACCTGCGCAACGCGGGCATCACACGGCGATCGCCCTCACAAAGCGCAAACGACCGCTAAAATACCCTGACTTGGCTTGGGGCGCTCCCTTGCGCGTCTTTGCCAAGCACACTGACCTGCGGGCGCTCAGACCCGGCAAAAACTGGAGGGACAACACCATGACTCGTTTCCTGCGATTGATCACGGGCACCATGACCGCTATGGGAATACTCCTGTGCCCCGCAGCTTCGGTCGCCCAGGCCGATTACCCCAACAAACCGATCCGGTTGATCATCGGTTTTCCGCCCGGCGGCTCGACCGATATCGTCGGCCGCATCGTGGCGATGAAGCTGAGCGAGCGCCTCGGGCAACAGGTGGTCGTGGACAACCGCGGCGGCGCCGGAGGCACCATCGGTGCGGAACTAGCCTCAAAAGCAACGCCCGACGGCTATACCCTCACGATAGGCACCACCAGCACGCATGCCGTGGCCGCGGGTGCGTATTCGAAGCTGCCCTATGACCCGATCAAGAATTTCGCCCCGGTGTCATTGGTGGCAATCACACCCTACCTGCTGGTGGTCAACCCGCAAGTGCAGGCGAACTCGCTCGCCGATCTGGTCAGCCTTGCGAAAAGTCAGCCGGGCAAACTCAACTATGCCTCGGCCGGCAACGGCTCGACCACCCACCTTGCGATGGAAATGCTCAAGGACGCGGCCAAGATCAACCTCGTGCACATACCCTATAAGGGCAACGGCCCCGCGGATATCGCGATTCTTGGCGGCGAGGTGCAAGCGGTATTCGGTTCTATGCCCGCGCTACTGCAAAACACCAAGGCCGGAAAATTGCGCGCCCTGGCTGTGGGCACAGCGCGCCGCTCTCCGGCGCTGCCCGATGTGCCGACAGTGGCCGAGCTTGGCTATCCGGGTTTCGAGGCCGCGCTTTGGCTGGGCGTACTCGCGCCGGCCGGAACACCGCAGCCAATCATCGACCGCCTCAATCGCGAACTGACAAGCATTGCCGCGACGCCCGATTTCAGGTCGCTGATGGACAAGAATGGCGCCGAGCCTATCAGCAACACCCCGGAGCAGTTCGCCACCATGATCCGCGCAGAAGTCGAGCGTTACACCAAGGTGGTAAAGGCCATCGGCGTAAAACTGGACTGATCCGTCTTGATCGCCTGGAAAAGCGCGCCCGGCGCGGGTCTTCGGGCATGAAGCCATCCGGGTCGGGCTTGATCATGAGCCGGCCCTTGCACGCCTGAAACGAAAATGGCGAAGCAAGCCTTCTCCGATGGCTTCGCCATGCCTTTGCCTGGGCAGGCGCGCGTACGCCGCCCCGCCTAAGCCGCTTTTTGCCGGTTGGTCTCGAACCCGCTCTCGGTGCCGAGCACCGCGGCCGGATGCTTGAGGTCTTCCTGCCAGAGCAGCGACTCCATGAAAATATTGAGTGGCTGATCCTGCACCGTCAACTCATAGACATAGTCATCGTAGGAGGCGTGGTTGTGAACCGCCCAACCGGGCGCCGACAGCATCAGGTCGCCGGCCTTCCATTCGTAGCGGTTACCGGCAACCACGCTATAGCCCTGGCCGGAGAAATAGTAGTTAATCGCGGCTGAAACATGGCGGTGCGGCCGATCGACGATTTTCGGCGGACGGATGGTCATGGTGGCAAAAAAGTTGGGCGTGATGCCATTACAACGCCCGCTGACCGGGTTGTAATACATGTACAGACGGCGGCCGATGTAGTCATTGCCCAGCGCCTCAAGCTTGTCGAGTTCTTTCTTGACGTCGCGCCAGGGGAAGTACAAGGGATTGTCGTTCACCACCTGCGGATTGATCAGCACCTCGTAGGGCATCAACATGCCGCCCTCGTTGCCGATGGGGAACATGCCGTAAGGGCTTTGCCTGCGCGGATCAGCCGGCTCGGTCTTTTTTTCAACGGCGGCGATTTGCGCCGGCGGTTCTTCGTCTGCGACATAGACCTGCATGTGCTGCAGCAGCGACGCATTGGAATAAGTCAGGCGAACCTGCAATTCCTTGCTGTCATTGACATGCGAATAGGTGTTGTAGGACGGGTGGTTCCACACATCGTATTGCTGAAATTCAATACGCTTGCCACCCACCATGGTGTGACCGGCGCCGCCAATGCAGAAATTCACCTCGGTGGCGTTATGACGGAACGGCGCGCTTTTCTCGCCCGGCTTCAGAACCGACAGGCGCACCTGTATGCCCGGTGCCATGCCCGGCGCGTAGTCCTTGGAACTCGGATGCACGATCAGCGATTCGCGGCGACCATTGCCCGGCAAGGCCGAGTCGGCCAGGCGCTGCACTTCGGCGTCAATTTCTTCCTTGGTCACGACGATGGGCGCCCACAAGTCGTTTTCTGTGGCGCGCGGTTTGCCGGTGAAGTCGATAAATTTGCCCTTGCTGTTGGCAAAATCGATGCGGTAATCGTTACTCATGACAGGCTCCTGTTCGTTGACGTTGCATTAACGTTGTGTTGGCGTTGCGCTGACCTTGCACTGACCTTGCGTTGACCTTGCGTGTCAGGGTACTTCGGTTCAGACCGCCGTCTTCGCCTTGTTGGGCGCGAGGCGGGGTTTGGCTTTTTTCGGTTGCAGAATACTGCGGCCGACGTCCCGGGCGTGGGCGCGCTTGACCAGTTCAACACCCAAGGCGAGATCGGAGATGCCCATGCCCATCGCCTTGAACAAGGTGATGTCATCCATCGGCCTGCGTCGGCGCCCGGATGCGATGAGCGTGGCAAGCGTGGGCACCGCGTCCCATCCGGCCTTGTCGTACTGGGTCATGAACTCGCGCGACAATTGCCGCACGCCGGCAAGATTGTCCACCGCCACGGCGGTGACGCGCGCAAACACATCCTGGGTGAACTCCTCGCGGTCGGGCGCAATCGCACCCACGGCGTTGAGATGGGTGCCCTCGTCCAGCATGGCTGCGCTGAGGAAGGGTGTCGTGGCGCGCGACACCAGGGTGACGATTTGCGCGCCCTTGCAGGCCGCTTCGGTCGAGACCGCTTCCACAACTTCGATCCCAAACTCCTCGCGCACCTTGGCGGCGAAGGCGGCGCGTTTTTCCGCAGTGGGGCTGAAAACCTGCAAACGTTCGATAGGCCGCACGGCCAGCATGGTTCCAACCTGCGATAAAGCCTGCTTGCCCGTGCCGATGAGGCCCATGACCTTCGCCGCAGGATCGGCCAGCCAGTTGGCGGCGACGCCGGAAATGCCGCCGGTGCGCATATTGCCCAAGGCGAAGGCCTCAATCACCGCCACAAGGGCGCCGTTTTGGGCGTCCCAGAGCAACAGCAACGGGCAGGTGCCCCCCTCAGTGTGCGCCCAGGTTTTTGTACCCACCAGACCGTCAAGCCGCGCACCGATGGCATGCAGGTTGCTCTTGCCATATTGCATCAGCGTCTTGCTCATGTTCTGGGCGTCGCCTTTGGCCTCGGCGCGCAGCGCAGACTCCAGCGCGCCGATGGCCTCGCCAAGATCCATCAACCCGACCACATCGGCTTCGGTAATCCAAAGGGGATCGCTCATTCTGCAGCCGCCACAAACACGGCACCGTCCTCGATTTTGACCGGGTAAATTTTGATATCGACCCGGCAAGGCACACCCGCCGCCTTGCCCGTCGGAATGTGGAAGGTGCCCTGGTGCAGCGGACATTCGATGTATTCGCCGTCGACAAATCCATCGGCGAGGCTCGCCGCCCCATGGCTGCATGTGTCGTGTGTCGCGTAAATTTTGCCAGCCAGGTTATAAAGGCATACCGGCTCGGGGCCGGCATCCACCAGCAGGGTGCCATCTTCAGGCACATCGCCCACCGTGGCTACTTTGGTCCAGTTTTGCGTCATGGTTGTGTGGTGTAAATCAGGTAAAAAATCAAAGTGGATAGATCAGGCTGTTGGGAATCAGCAGTGTATCGAATACGCACAGCTTTTCACGAAAGCGCAGCTTGTCGCCGACCACCACGAGCTTGTCCTGATACTGACCGGCATTGAACACCTTGGTAGTTTCGTCGTTCAGCGTCTCGAGCGCGAGGTAATTGGCGCGCACCGACAGCTCGCCGTCCTTCCAGCCAAGGATGCGGATGCCCGTCACCATGCGGCGCATGTAGCGCGGCGCGTACATCATGGTCTTGCGGATGCCAACGATCCGGTCAAGCAGCCCCGCCCGGCCTTCGGAACGCCAGGTGGCCAGCGGCAGGCCGCGCTCGAAATTCTCGCGCGGAATAATTTTATAGAGGCAGTCTTCGGTGAAAAAACCGGGCCAGTCCTCGAACCGGTCTTCATCCAGGCAGCCGGCGTACTCGGCGTAGACATCTTCGAGCTCGAGGCGCAGGTCGCGCGCGCTCATGTTCAGATAAGGTTCAGCGGCAGCCATGTCAGAGAGCTCCTTGCGCAGAACAGCGCATCGCACCGGTCATAGATCCATGACCTTGCGGTAATAGTCGTAAAAGGACCGGATCGCACACTCGGTCACCATGTGGGGTTCGTCATGCCAGTCGCGCCCGCCCATCTCCATCACGCCCTCCGCGCCGGGCGACGGGGCTATACCCTGCTGCGAATATTTCATGACCTCGCTGTCGTCGGCGGACACGAACCCTGCAGGGCCCATCAGATTGGCCTGACGCAGCCGGCGCTTTTTCATTTCCTCGTCGTCGTCGGCATAACCAAAAAAAGTCCACGCCAGCTCAAACTCCGCGACGCCGCGCGTCACCAACTGGCGCATCGCCAGCGTGTTGGACTGCTGCTGGATGATGAGATTGGGCCACAGCGTGGTCATCGCCACGGTGTATTCCGGAAACTCGCGCATCGGCTGCAACATCGTCGTGTCATTGAGCTTGAAGTCCTCCTTGAAAGACTTCATGTCGGCAAGCGCTTCAGTCTTGGCCTGCTCGCCCTTCCAGGAAATCAGCGCGCCGTGGCGGCCGGTGGGATCCATCTGCACCTTCGAAGGGGAGTCGGCGCGAAAGAGCCCAAAGCTCACCAGGAATACATGCAGCAGGCTGGCGTGATACGGATCCTTGATGTTCTCGAACATCAGTTTCCAGTTAGCCGGGATGAGCTGGCGCGAATACCCCAGCACCTCAAGCTTGCGGCCGTTGAAAATGCGGTCATAAAGCGCAAGCATGGACGTGCCAAGGTATGCCTCGAAGGGCTCAATGTCCTCGGCAAAGGACGCGAACACCGCGCCGTTACGCACCGTGACCTTGAGCTTGCGCAAGCCGTGGTTCTTCGGGTCGAAATCGTCAGGCATGCCGCCCTGCTTTTTCACGCCGCGCCGAAACGGCACGCCGATCAGGTCGCCCTTCAGGTTATAGGTCCACTGGTGGTAGGGGCACATGAACTCGGGGGTGTTGCCAAGATGCTTCTGGCAGAACTGCACGCCGCGGTGGGCGCAGCGGTTCTCAAACACATTGACGGCACCGTCTTCATCGCGCGTGACCACCACCGGCTTGTCGCCGATAAAGGTGCGCTTATAGTCGCCCGGATTCGGGATCTCGGCTTCCAGGGCCACATAAGCCCAGCTCGTGCCGCAAAAAATGCGCTCTTGTTCGCGTTTGTAGATCTCCGGATCCGAGTAAGCCCAATAGGGCACGCGGGAAAGCCCTCCCTCCGGCCATTGATAACCGGGAAAAGCTGGTTTGTCGCCCATCGCGTTCTCCTCCTGCACCTGCGTTGTATAAAACAACTGCGCGCAAAATTCAAAGGCGCGGCCTGCGATGCTACGCTGCCGCGCAATGTCAATCAATCTCGATTACCGAATCGATATAATGCACCCTGAACCACCGCGCCACCACCATGACCTTCCCGGCAAAACCTGAAATCCCACCCACCTCGGACTACGTCACCGCGCCCGAGGCCATCGCCCTGCTGGGCATCAAACCGCAGACGCTTTACACCTACGTTAGCCGCGGCCTGATCCGCTCGGTCAATCAACCCCAGCGCAAGCAAAAGCTCTACTACCGCGAAGACATCGACAAGGTCAGGGCGCAGGGCGAGGCGCGCCAGGGCCAGGGCATGCCGGCGGCCACGGCGCTGCGTTGGGGTCATCCTGTCATCACTACCGCCGTCACTGAAATCACTCCGGAGGGCCCGCGCTATCGCGGCCGGCTCGCCCTGGACCTCGCGCGCCAGGGCTGCTCGTTCGAGGCCGCGGCCGAGTTGCTCTGGTCAGGCGTACTGCATCACGACCCGCTGGTCTGGGATTGCGAGCCGCTGCCGGCGAGCTTTGGCCGGGCCATGGATGGCGCCGCGCTGCAACCCACGCCCTTACCACTATTGCGCATCAATGCGCTCGCCACCTCGATGCTTGGCGCGGCCGAGGGCGCCGGCAGCGAAATCCGCCGCGGCACAACCATCCCCGCGGCACGGCAGCTGATCCAGACCCTGACTGGCTGCCTCGGTTATCTTGGTCAAAAACCGCGCTTTCGCATGCCGCCCCAATCGGCACCGATCGCCGCCACGGCCATGCACCTGCTCAATCCCAAGGCGGGGTCGGACAAGATCGCCGCCCTCAACGCCGCGCTGGTATTGTGCGCCGACCACGAATTGTCTTCATCCACGTTCGCCGCACGGGTGGCAGCCTCCACCGGCGCCGAATTGCGCGCCTGCATCCTCGCCGCCATCGGCACCCACTCGGGCGCCTCCCTGGGCGGCGGTTGCGACCGCGCCGAGGACTTGTTGCGCACCACGCGCAGCCGTGCCGAGATGCGCCAGCGACTGGCCGCCCTGGAGCAATCGGGCTCGCGCGTTCCCGGCTTTAACCTGCCGGTCTACCCCAAGGGGGATCCGCGCGCGCGCCATCTGCTAACGATGGCGCAAGACTTTGCCAAGCGCGGCGAGCGCGCACAACTCATTTACCAGTTCATCGAAGAAGCCGAAGGCATGCTGCATCTGCGCCCCAGCATAGAGGTCGGATTGGTGGCGCTTTGCGCCGCGCTGAACCTGCCCGAACGCAGCGCCGGTGCGCTCTGGGCCCTGGGGCGAACCGCCGGCTGGATCGCACATGTCATGGAGCAGCGACTGGCGGGTCATTTATTACGGCCAAGGGCGCGTTATGTCGCACCGGGATGATCGGATGCCCAAGAACACGATGGATTAAAACCCGCGCTGCAGCCGTATGCCTTGTAATCCACGACCCCTGGCAACTCACGAATCACAATCATGCTCTTCAGAATCACCGCCGGCACCTTATGTACCCTGCGTGCCCTATTTACCCTTTGTACATTTTGGACATTTTGTACACTAGGGGCGTCGATAGCGCTGCTTTTCGCCACGCCCACCCTCGCACAATCGTTG
>CAMDRY010000029.1 GCA_945906975.1 Bordetella parapertussis
CCCCCCCCCCCCCCGCAGCCGTTCGCGCTGCTTTTTCACAAACGAGGCATAAACTTACATGAGCGAGAATATCCAGCACGTTACCGATTCCACATTTGACCCCGAAGTACTCAAGTCAGACCTGCCTGTCCTGGTCGACTACTGGGCCGAATGGTGCGGTCCGTGCAAAGCCATCGCCCCCATGCTCGAGGAGATCGCCAAGGACTACGGCGGCAAGATCAAGATCGCCAAATTGAACGTCGACGAGAACGCGGCCACCGCCACCAAGTACGGCATTCGCGGCATTCCGACCCTGATGCTGTTCAAAGCCGGCGATGTGGCGGCGCAAAAGATCGGCGCCCTCTCAAAATCACAGCTCACCGCGTTTCTTGACAGTAATATCTAAACACCCTATTCTTGCTCCTGAATGCGTCGCATAGAAAAATACGCGGCATAAGCAACATGCGACGCGCGCTACCCGCCCCATCCCCCTAATAGCGTTCCAAGGCGTTTCGGCGCCAAGCATTTCGGCGATACCCGGCGCGAGCGTTTTACGCCCCAATACCAATTCCAATTCCAATTCCCGGTGTTACCGGTTTCACCCAAGGTCCTTTTCCGGATCCTTTTTTGGCATAACCCCAACTATTTATGTATTTATCCGAGCTCAAGAGCCTGCACGTCAGTGCATTGCTCGACATGGCAACCACCAATGAAATCGAGGCTGCCAACCGACTGCGCAAGCAGGAACTGATTTTCGCCCTGCTCAAGCACCTTTCCAAAAAAGGTGAGCCCATATTCGGCGACGGCACGCTCGAGGTGCTGCCCGATGGCTTTGGCTTCCTGCGCTCGCCCGACACCTCTTACCTTGCCTCTACCGATGACATTTACGTTTCGCCGTCGCAGATCCGCCGCTTCAACCTGCATACAGGCGACACCATAGAGGGTGAAATCCGCACGCCGAAAGACGGCGAACGCTACTTCGCCCTGGTCAAGGTCGACAAGGTCAACGCCGATGCACCCGAGGCATCCAAGCACAAGATCCTTTTCGAGAACCTGACACCGCTTCACCCGGACAAGATCCTCAAGCTCGAGCGCGACATCAAGAGCGAAGAAAACATCACCGGCCGCATCATCGACATCATCGCCCCCATCGGCAAAGGCCAGCGCGGCCTGATCGTGTCGCCGCCCAAGGCCGGCAAGACGGTGCTGATGCAGCAACTGGCACACGCCATCACCACCAATTACCCCGAGACTGTGCTGATCGTCTTGCTCATCGACGAGCGCCCCGAAGAGGTTACGGAGATGACCCGCTCCGTGAAGGGCGAGGTCGTTGCCTCGACTTTTGACGAACCGGCCACGCGCCACGTGCAGGTCGCCGAAATGGTGATTGAAAAAGCCAAGCGCCTGGTCGAGCACAAAAAAGACGTCATCATCCTGCTCGACTCCATCACCCGCCTCGCGCGCGCCTACAATACCGTGGTGCCCGCATCGGGCAAGGTGCTCACAGGCGGCGTCGATGCCAACGCGCTGCAGCGTCCGAAGCGCTTTTTCGGCGCCGCGCGCAATGTGGAGGAAGGCGGTTCGCTCACCATCATCGCCACCGCCCTCATCGATACCGGCAGCCGCATGGACGACGTGATCTACGAAGAGTTCAAGGGCACCGGCAACATGGAAATTCACCTTGACCGGCGCATGTACGAAAAACGCATTTTCCCGGCAATCAACGTTAACCGCTCGGGCACACGCCGCGAAGAATTGCTGATTGAAAAAGACATCCTGCAAAAGGTCTGGGTGCTGCGCAAACTGCTCTACCCCATGGACGACCTTGAAGCGGCGGAATTCCTCGTCGACAAGGTCAAGGCGACCAAAACGAACTCGGACTTCTTCGATTCAATGCGCCGAGGCTGATCCAGCCCGGTTTCGGGCACGGCGGCACATTAGAAGAGCCGCTAAGCGCCTGTTTTAATTGCAGTCGTAACCCAGTCCATTCCTGGTCTATTTGCCATGAACAGGGAAAAGAGGCATACTGCGGGACTTTTTTACCGCCTCGAAACGCTCTGGCACTTTAGGCCATCCCGGCTGGGTGAAACCGAGGCAACCACGCGAAAGGAAGCACCATGCAAGCAGGCATCCACCCCGAATACCACGAAATCAAGGTCACTTGCAGCTGCGGTGCCACCTTCCAGACGCGCTCGACCAACAGCAAGCCGCTGACGATTGAGGTCTGCTCCGCCTGCCATCCGTTCTACACCGGCAAGCAGAAGATCCTCGACACCGCCGGCCGCGTTGAGAAATTCAAGAACAAATACGCCAGCACGGCGACCAAGGCGAAAGCCAAGGCCGACAAAGCTGCGGCTGCGGCTGCCGCGGCAACGGATGCGGCTGCTTGATTTTTCGTCACATCCAGAGAAAAGGCAGCTTCGGCTGCCTTTTTAATTGGTAATCCATGCTGCTTCGCATCCTTGCCGCGCTTGCGCTGTTTGGCCTGGCTTCCAGCTGCGCCATCAACCCGGTGACCGGGGAGCGCAATTTCGTCCTGATGTCAGAGGCGCAAGAGCTGGACGTCGGCCGGCAAGCCGACCTGGGCGTCAAGAAACAATACGCCCTTTATGACGAGAACAAACTTGCCGCCTATGTCGACGAAGTGGGCCAGCGCGTCGCCGCGCTTAGCCACCGGCCCGGCCTGCCGTATCACTTCACCCTGCTCGACAGCGCCGAGATCAACGCCTTCGCGCTGCCAGGCGGCCACATCTACATCACCCGCGGCATTGTCGCGTTCCTCAACTCCGAGGCCGAACTCGCGGCGGTGCTCGGCCATGAGATCGGTCACGTCACGGCGCGACACAGCGTGCGCCAGATGAGCGCGGCGCAAAGCACCGACATTCTGATCACCATCGCCTCCGTTCTCAGCCCGGCGATGCGCGACCAGAACGTCCGGGGCCTCGCCGGCACTTTCGGCAACGCGCTGCTGTCTGGCTATGGCCGCGAACATGAGCTCGAGGCAGACCGCCTTGGTGCCGGGTACCTCGCCCGCACCGGCTACGATCCGCAGGCGATGATCCGCGTCATCGGCGTACTGAAGAACCAGGAACTGTTCGACGCCGAAGCAGCCAAGCAAGAAGGCCGCACGCCGCGCGCCTACCACGGCGTGTTCGAAACACACCCGGACAACGACACGCGGCTGCAGCAGACCATCGGTGCATCGGCCAGCCTGCGTGCCGGTGCGCGCGGCGATGGTCGCGAGGAATTCATGCGCCGCACCGCGGGCATGCTCTTCGGTGACAGCCCGCGCGAGGGTATCGTCCGCGACGGCAGCTTTTATCATCCGGATCTGGGCATGGCGATGACACTGCCTCGCGACTGGCGACTGCAAAACATGCCCGACCGCCTTTTACTGCTCGCCCCCGGCGGCGATACGACGCTCGAAATGCGCATGCAAGCCAAGCCCAACCAGGATCCGGCTGCCGTGTTGCGCAGCAACCGCCTGATCGGCAACGATATCGAAACCACGCCTGTGAACGGTTTGCCCGCAGCAGTCGCGACCGGTAGCGCGGGGGCTGCAGGCGTGGTGTATTTTGGCGACAACATGGTAACTTTCAACGCGACGGCCAAATCGGGCCGCCTGAGCGATGCACACGGGCGCGCGGTGCGTGACACGATACGCAGCTTTCACCGCATCACCGAGGCCGAACGCCTGCTCGCCAGGCCGCTGCGCATGCGCAGCATCACCGCCACCGCGAGCACGCGCTTTGCCGGGCTCGCCGCCAAATCACCGCTGGGCCGCAACGCCGAGGGCACGCTGCGTTTGATCAACGGCATTTACCCGACGGGTGAGCCGCGCCCCGGCCAGTTGCTGAAAGTGATCGAATAATGCGCACCGTGCCGCTACCCCTGCCCGGCGTATTGGTCGCGATACTTGCGCTCGCGTACACCCTGCCGGGTCTGGTCGGCCACGCCCCCTGGAAGGTTGACGATGCCGTCGGGATCGGCATCGTTCACCAGTTCATGACCGAAGGCGGCTGGCTGATGCCGCGGCTTGCCGGAGAAGCCTATGTCGATGACGGTCCACTTTTCTTCTGGCTGGGCGCGCTGCTGGCAAAACTGCTCGGCGGCGTGCTGGCCGTTCACGACGCCGCGCGCCTCGCCTGTGCGCTGGCGCTGGCTGCAATATTCGCGTTCACCCGCCTCGCCGGCAAGGCGCTGCAAGGAGCGGGGCAGGGCAACACCGCCGCACTGGCGCTGATGGGCTGCCTTGGACTCTTGGTGCACTCGCACGAGATGGCTGCCGATATCGGCGCGCTGGCGGGACTGGCGGCCGCCTACTGGGGCCTTGCACTGGCGCGCGATGCGACAAACCCGCGGTACTTTTGCGCCGCCGTGCTGGCGCTTGGCGCAGGGGAGGCCGTCGCCCTGCTTGCCAATGGGCCGGTCACCGCATTCGCGCCTTTCATCACAGCGATCGTGTTGCCGGTGTTTGCGCGCGACTGGCGCAACCGGCGCAGTCTTGCCGCCCTCGCCTGTGGCCTGGCACTTGCGCTGTGCACCGCTGCCGCATGGCTGGTGTCGCTGCACGCGCAGTCACCGCAACTGGCCGGCGCGTGGATTGCCGCCTCATTCAGGCTGGAAATAGAAACATGGCATTCGCATCTGGAGGTGCTGGCCTGGGCGGCCTGGCCGGCATGGCCCCTGGCCTTGTGGGAATTGTGGCGCAGGCGACACGGCTTCGCTGTGCCCTCCGTGCAACTGCCGCTCATCGCACTGATCGCATCCATGGCCGCGCTGATCTTTTTTTCACCGCAAGCACGCGACACCGAGGCACTGCCTGTGTTGCTGCCCCTTGCGCTGCTGGCCGGCAACGCCGTTGATGCGCTGCGCCGCGGCGCAGCGAACGCACTGACCTGGTTTGGCACGATGACCTTTACCCTGACCGGACTGCTGGTCTGGCTGGGCTGGTTTGCCATGATGACCGGCATGCCGCCGACCATCGCCAACAATTTTGCCAAACTGGCGCCCGGCTTCATTGCGCAATTCGCACTCTTCCCATTTCTGATCGCACTCGCCCTCAGCATTGGTTGGGGCTGGCTGGTCGCCGGAGCGGTCCGGTCGTCGCATCGCAGCGTCACCTTCTGGGCCGCCGGCATGACGCTGATCTGGGCACTGGTCATGACACTTTGGCTGCCATGGATAGACTATGGCAAAACCTATGGCGAGGTCGCCGCCTCGCTGCAACGCGCGCTGCCCCCCGAAGCTCGGGCACCGGGGGCTTGCATTCAAAGCATCGGCCTGGGCAAGGCGCAGCGCGCAGCATTCCACTATCATGCCGGCATTGTGACGCGACGCAACGAAGTCTCCCCCAACCCGCACTGCGCGCTGCTGCTGGTGCAGTCGGGGGAAAACGACTCCACGCCGCAAGGCTGGATCCGTCTCTGGGAAGGCAGCCGCCCGCGCGACAGCGAACACTTCCGCTTATACGGAAAACCTTCATCGGGCCGGCATGGCCCGGCAAAAAACGGCTGAACGAGGATCATGTCAAAACTCACCGAAAGTGCGGCCTGGACAGCGCTTGAGGCGCATGGCGAGACGCTAGAAGACATACGGCTTGCCGACATGTTCAAGCTCGACCCGGGCCGCGCGGCGCGTCTTTCCCTCGACGCGGCCGGATTATTCCTGGACTACTCAAAACAGCGCGTCACCGACGAAACCATCGCCCGCCTCACCACGCTCGCACGCCAGGCGCGACTTGGCGAATGGATAGAAAAGCTCTTTACCGCCAAAGCCGTCAACAACACTGAAAACCGCGCCGCCATGCACATGGCCTTGCGCGGGGCACCCGGTGAGTTCCCCCAAACCCATGCCGGTCCGGCAGCTGCGGCGCTGGCGCAGATGCGTGACTTTGTCACCCAAGCTCGCAACGGATCGCTGCGCACAAACTCAGGCGAAGCCGTTCGCGCCATCGTCAATATCGGCATCGGCGGCTCCGATCTGGGGCCGCGCATGGCGGTGCGCGCCCTTCGGGGCCACGCCGACACGACACTGGCGCTGCGCTTCGTTTCCAATGGCGATCCTGCCGACCTTGCCGCCGCCACAGCCGGCCTCGACCCGGCCTCAACCTTGTTCATCGTTTCGTCCAAGACTTTCGGAACCGCCGAGACGCTGGCCAACGCGCAAGCGGCCAAAGCATGGCTGGGCAAGGGGGGCGAGCATTGCGAAGCCCATTTCGCCGCCGTCACCTCCAACACCGCCGCGGCACTGGCGTTTGGCGTAGCCCCAGAACGTATTTTCCCGGTCTGGGACTGGATCGGCGGACGCTATTCGATCTGGTCTGCCATAGGGCTGCCGGTGGCACTTTCCTCGGGCATGGCGGCGTTCGACTCGATGCTGGCCGGCGCGGGCGACATGGACAGGCATTTTCGCAGCGCGCCCCTCGAAAGCAACATGCCGGCGCTGCTCGGGCTGATTGGCATCTGGAACGTGAACTTTCTCGGTGCCGCGACACAAGCCATCCTGCCCTACGCCGAGGACTTGCGCGATCTGCCAGCCTACCTGCAACAACTGGAAATGGAGTCGAACGGCAAGCACGTCGATCGCGCCGGCAAGGACGTCGATTACGACACCGCACCGGTGGTCTGGGGCATGGCCGGCAGCAACGGGCAGCACGCCTTTCACCAGTTGCTGCACCAGGGAACGCAACTGGTGCCTTGCGATTTTGTCGTCGGCGCTTCCGGCGGGGCCCATACCGCTGAACACCACTTGCTTGCAGCCAATGCCCTGGCGCAATCGGCCGCGCTGGCATTTGGCGAAAAAGGCGCAAATGCCTTCCAGAACTGCCCTGGCAATCAGCCCTCGAACACGCTGGTGCTCCCCGGCCTGACACCGCGCGCACTGGGCGCCTTGCTTGCCCTTTACGAGCACAAGGTTTTTGTGCAAAGCGTCATCTGGAACATCAATCCATTCGACCAGTTTGGCGTCGAACTGGGCAAAAAAATCGCCGGCGGCCTGCTCCCGGGCTTCACCGGCGGTGCGCTGCCGGCGCAAACCGACACATCGACGCGCCAATTGCTGGCCAGGCTGACCGGGCTGACGCGGCCGAAACACGAGGTTTGAATTAGACTGGCCGGGCTGTCGTGCCGGCCAAACAGACCGGCCAAACAATAAGAGGAGCGTCACATGAATGAAGAAACCTTCAACCTGAGTATTCGCAAATTCCTCAAGACCGTCGGCGTCGGTTCACAGCGTGAGATCGAGCGTGCCGTGGACGAGGCCCGCGCCAAAGGCCTGATTTCCGGAAACGAATCGTTCCCGGTCAATGTCAGGCTGGAAATTCCCGGATTAAACCTTTCGGTCAAATTCGACGGCAGTATCGACCTGGGCTGAAGCCCCCCCAGAAACATTAAGCTGCAAGGAAACCACAAGATGAACCAGCCCCGACAACTCGACGCCAGCCTGCAAGACGAAATGCGCGCACTGCTGGGCGAGCGCCTCACCACATCGCGCGGCGTACGCGAGCACCACGGCAAGGATGAGTCCTACTATCCCTACGCCCCTCCGGATGCCGTGGTCTTCGCGCACAGCACGGAAGAAGTGCGCGACATTATCAATATCTGCCGCCGTCACAAGACACCGATGATTCCCTACGGCGTCGGCACATCGCTCGAAGGCCATACCCTGGCCATCAACGGCGGGGTGTGCGTCGATTTGTCGCAGATGAATAAAGTACTTGCCATACACGCCGAGGATCTGGATTGCACGGTGCAGGCCGGGGTCACGCGCAAGCAGCTCAATGAGGAGGTCCGCCACACCGGCCTGTTCTTTCCGGTCGACCCGGGCGCCGATGCGACGCTGGGCGGCATGGCATCAACACGCGCTTCGGGCACCAACGCCGTGCGCTACGGCACCATGCGCGAGAACGTACTATCGCTCACCGTTGTCACCGCAGACGGGCGCATCATCAAGACCGCGACGCGATCGCGCAAATCGGCCGCCGGCTATGACCTGACGCGCCTATTTGTCGGCGCCGAGGGCACGCTGGGCATCATCACCGAGGTCACCGTACGGCTTTACGCCGTGCCGCAGGCGATTTCCGCGGCGGTATGCTCGTTCAAAGATATGGCCGAAGCCGTGAGCACGGTGATCGAGACGCTGCAAACCGGCATCCCTATCGCACGCAGCGAAGCCTTGTGCGGCCTGACCATGAAGGCGATCAACGCCTACAGCAAAACCACATACAAAGAGCAGCCGACGCTATTCCTGGAGTTTCACGGCACCGAGGCCAGCGTCAAGGAACAGGTCGAAATGCTGCAGGAGATCGCCGGCGAACACGGCTGCGAAGGCTTCGAGTGGGCGACACGGCCCGAGGACCGCACACGCCTGTGGTCGGCCCGCCACGAGGCTTATTTCGCCGGCCTGCAGCTCAAACATGGCGCGCGTGCGGTATCGACAGATGTGTGCGTGCCAATATCGCGCCTGACCGAATGCATGGTCGAAACGGCCAGGGACATCGCAGCCGCCTCCATGCCCATCCCGATGTTCGGCCACGTCGGGGACGGGAACTTCCATTGCATGATTCTGGTCATGCCCGACAGCAAGGCCGACCTGGACGAGGCCAAGGCCTTCAACGACCGGCTGGTCAACCGCGCTCTGTCAATGGAGGGGACCTGCACCGGCGAGCATGGCATCGGCTCGGGCAAGATCGCGTCGCTGCAAAAGGAACTGGGCGAGGCCGTGGATCTGATGAGCACGCTCAAGCGCGCCTTCGATCCTGACAACCTGTTCAACCCGGGCAAAGTGGTGCCGCCCGCGGCGTAAGCCGCAGCGTCACAACTTGATGAAGTGCTCTTTGTAGTACTTCAATTCCTCGATTGATTCGTAGATATCGGCCAGGGCCTCGTGCTTACCGTGTTTGGTAAGCCCCTTGCCCAGTTCCGGGCGCCAGCGCTTGACCAACTCCTTCAGCGTGGACACATCAAGGTTGCGGTAATGGAAATAGCCTTCGAGCGCCGGCATCCAGCGTGCGAGGAAACGACGGTCCTGGCAGATCGAGTTGCCGCACATCGGCGACACCTGCTTGGGCACATACTGCGATAAAAAACCGAGCATCTGCGCCTCGGCCTCGGCCTCGGCCAGCTTCGACGCCTTCACCTTTTCGATGAGCCCGGATCTGCCGTGCGTGCCTTTGTTCCAGGCGTCCATGCCGTCGAGCACACTGTCGAGCTGATGGACCACCAGCACCGGCGCCTCGGCCACCGTGTTCAGTTGTGAGTCGGTGACGACAATGGCGATTTCAATGATCTTGTCGGTGTCCGGCTGGAGACCCGTCATCTCCATGTCGATCCACAAGAGGTTATTCTGGTCTTGGGCCATGTTCAGCGTTGCTTTCCGGTTTCTGGAGTTCTAGTTGCCAGGGTCTAGGGTCTAGGGTCTAGGGTTCAAATGCACAGGGATACCACGGTGTCAGGCGTTTTTTTAAGCGGTGCTTCGGCATGCCGCGCAACCCAAAGCCGGGTTGCACCGTGTAAGATGTGATTGTCGCATAAGCCTACCGGGTCTGAATGCAGGTTTTCACCCTAGTTTTTCTCACCGCGCTGGTGATTTCAAGCGTGACGCGTCTGTGGCTGTCGTCCCGCCATCTGCGGCACGTGGCGCGTAACCGCGAGTCGGTTCCGCACGAATTCTCCGGACGAATCACCCTCGCCTCCCACCAAAAGGCCGCCGATTACACCGGGGCCAAAACACGTCTTGGCATGCTCGAAACGGTCGTTGGCGCGCTCATCCTTATCGCGCTCACGCTCGGCGGCGGGCTGCAGTGGCTGTCGCAGGCCTGGTCGCCCGTTTTCGCCGCCGGCGGTTATACCCACGGCATCGCACTGGTGTTGAGCGTAGTCGCGGTCACCAGCCTGATCGACCTGCCCTTCGGCATTTACCGCACCTTTGTCGTGGAAGCGAAATTTGGCTTCAATCGCATGACACCCGCGCTGTTTCTTGCCGACCTGGCCAAGCAATGTGCTCTTGGCGCCGCCCTTGGCATCCCGCTGCTTGCGGCGGTGCTCTGGCTGATGGACAGGATGGGCGAGTCGTGGTGGCTTTATGTCTGGCTGTTTTGGATGGGCTTCAACCTGCTTGTATTGACCCTCTACCCCACACTAATCGCGCCGCTGTTCAACAAATTCTCGCCGCTCGAGGACATTTCGCTCAAATCACGCATCGAGGCCCTGCTCGAAAAATGCGGTTTCAAGTCGAACGGACTGTTCGTGATGGACAGCTCCAAACGTTCAAGCCATGGCAACGCCTATTTCACCGGCTTTGGCTCGGCCAAGCGCATCGTTCTGTTCGACACGCTCATCACGCGCCTGGCCCCGGCGGAAGTGGAGGCCGTTCTCGCCCACGAGCTGGGGCACTTCAAATATCGCCATGTAGCCAAACGCATGGCACTGTTGTTCATGTCCAGCCTGGGCTTTCTCTGGTTGCTGGGCTTTTTGATGGGCAAGGAGTGGTTTTATCAGGGCCTTGGTGTGCAAAGCCAGGGAACAGCGATGGCGCTGATGCTGTTTTTCATGGTGCTGCCGGCATTCACCTTCCTGCTCCAGCCCATTGCGAGCCTGTATTCGCGCATGCACGAATACGAAGCCGACGCCTACGCGGCCATGCAGGCCAACCCGGATGACCTGGTGCAGGCGCTGGTAAAGCTCTACCAGGACAATGCCGCGACGCTCACGCCCGACCCACTCCACTCGGCCGTCTACGACTCCCATCCGCCAGCGTCCCTGCGCATCGCCCGGCTGCAGGCGCTGCGGCAGGCGGCGTGAAAACGCTGATCGAGCAAACCTGCCGCGACCTTCCCGCCGGGACACCGCCGCTCACCGACGCTGAAATAGAAACCTTGCTGCCGATGACGCCGGGCTGGTCTCACGCGGGCGGCGTCATCTCCAAGACTTATCGCTTCGGCAATTTCCACGAAACCATGGCCTTTGCAAATACGGTCGCAGTGGTCGCACACCGCGAGAATCATCATCCGGACATGGCCATCAGCTACAACCGCTGCAAGGTTACATTCAACACCCACTCCATAGGCGGCATCTCGATGAACGACTTCATTTGCGCCGCCAAGCTCGAATCCCTGGCTTCTAATTGAACGCCGCGCCCGGCGCCGTGCTGATACGCGGCATCATTGTCGCCGCCTTCGGCCGGCAGTATCTGGTGAAATCCGATACAGGCCAAATGCTGCTTTGCGTTCCACGTGGCAAAAAAAGCGAGGTCGCATGCGGCGATCGCGTACTGCTGGCACTGACATCGCCAGACCAGGGCGTGATCGAAAGCACCGAAGCGCGCAGCACACTTTTGAAGCGTTCCGCCGCTTACCGGCAAAAGCTCATTGCCGCCAACGCGACGCAGGTGGCGATCGTCGTTGCGGCCGAACCGAGCTTCAGCGAAGAGCTGATCTGCCGCCTCATCGTCGGTGCCGAGGAACAGGGAATGAAATCCCTGCTAATCCTCAACAAGGCGGATCTTCCCGCCACGTCATTGGCGCGAGAGCGGCTGGTCCCTTTCGCAGCCGCGGGACACCGCCTGGCCGAAATCTCGGCCATCCACGATTGCTCTGCGTTGCTGCCTTTTTTGCAGCACGAGACCACTGTGCTGGTCGGGCAGTCCGGCATGGGCAAATCCACCCTCATCAACGGCCTGGTTCCCGACGCCGAGGCGAGCACCCGAGAAATCTCAGCCTTCCTCGATTCGGGGCGTCACACCACCACGCATGCAAGAATTTATACGCTGGACGCTTCGAGCATGCTCATCGACTGTCCCGGCCTGCAAGAATTCGGCCTGCACCACATGAGTCGCGGCCAGATCGAGTACGGTTTCGCCGAGTTCCGCCCCTTCCTTGGCAAGTGCCGTTTCAATGACTGCCGCCACGAGGTTGAGCCTGGCTGCGCACTCGTCGCTGCCCGTGATGCGGGACAGGTCAGCGCCCGACGCTTCGAATTGCTGCTGCGCATACTTGCCGCCGAGCGGGCGTGACCCCGCTATTTACATCGCTAAACCTGCACGAGGTCTATCACCTCAAGAACCTCCTGGCTGCCGAGGGCATCGCAAGCTTTATAAAGAACGAAATGCTATCGCGCCTCGCCGGTGAGGTGCCTTTCACGGAATGTGCGCCGCAACTATGCCTGCTCGATGACACTGATATGCCAGCGGCGCAACAGCTAATCGCAGCCTTCCGACGAGCGCCGCCGCGGGAAGCGGCCTGGTTGTGTGCGCGATGCGGTGAAGACAGTGAAGGACAGTTTAGCGCCTGCTGGAAATGCGCAGCCGAGCGAGCGGACTGACGGCGAACACGACAACGAAGTGCGTCCGCAGCGGCTTATCGCGTCTTACAGTATCGCGGCAACCCCGAGCACCAACAACAACACCAGCCACAGCACCAGCGCCCGCCAGACAAGCCCGATGGTGCTGTCCAGAAAGCCCACATCCGCCTCATCACCGGCGCCCATCTCCGGCCGCTCGACAATCTCGCCATCGAGGACGTATGGCATGCCAAGCTTGACCCCGAGCGCACCCGCACCGGCGGCGATGACAATACCAAGAACCGGGTCCATCCACTTCGACGCCTGGCTGCGCCAGCAGAAAATCGCATCCTCGAAATCACCGACAATGGCAAAGGCGCTTGCGGTGAAGCGCGCCGGCAGCCACTCCATCAGGGCAAACGCCCGCCCTGCGAAATATCCGAAACGGCCCAGTTCCCCCTCGGTCGCGCCACCCCAGCGACGCTGGAAAAATGTGGCCAGTCGGTAGAGCATCGCCCCGCTGGGGCCCGGCAGGAGCACGAACCAGAACACCACCGCGAACACATTGCGATGCGACGCCGCAAGCGCCTCTTCAATGGTGAGGCGCACCACCTCTTCTGCATTCAAGGTCGCGCAACTATGCCCTCGCCACGCCGCAAGCTGCGCGCGCGCCGTATCCAGGTCGTCCTGTTTCAGGGCAATATGGATATCGGTAAAATAATGACTGAACTGGCGGAAACCCATGGTCAGGTAAAGCACCAGCACATTGAAGGCGAGCGCCAGCATCGCGTTCACATGCCAGAGCACCGCGTAGATGATCCAGGTGCCCAGCACAATGGGCGCGACGCCGATGAGCCATGCGATCAGGCCATGCTGTGACTCGCCGGCGTTGAAGTGCCGCTCCAGCCAGGTGGCAAGGCGGCCAAGCGGCGAGAGAAGGTAGCGACGGCCGGAGAGCGGCCGCCACTGCTCGAGCAACAGCGCGATGATTAATGAAATGAGACTCATAATGCAGACTGAAGATACCACACCCGCCCTGTTTTTGATGCCCCGATGAGGGACACATGCATCGCAGCACCGATGTGATGCAAATCGCAGCTCCGTTCGGATATGGCGAGATTACACAGCTGCAAAAAACCTCGCGCGTTTTGCTGCCTTCTGCCGGGAGCACCCCGGCGTTTTGCCGCGACATTAACGCCCTCGCGCTGTCAATCGGTGAGTTCGTCCCCGCCGGACGCGACTATCCGATCGCCTTCAGCTCCACGGATGGCGGCGCGACCTACGCACCCATCGCGATCCTTGGCCTTGCCGAGCGGCAGAACCTGTTCGTGGATCAAACCGGCGAATGGAACAAGCGCTGCTATCTTCCGGCGTTTGTGCGACGCTACCCGTTCTGCATATCAAAGTTGTATGTCGACGGCCAAGCGCGCAAAGAACGCCTGGTGTGCATCATCAAAGCCTATCTGGACGACCGGGGACTCGCCCTGTTTGACGAAAGCGACAGGCCCACTACGCAATGGCAGGCCATCGAGCGGTTGCTGCAAGGCTACGAGGACGACCTTGATGCCACCGCCGAATTCTGCGCCATCCTGACAAGGCTCGAATTGTTGTCGCCATTCACGTTTGAAGTGATGAACGACCAGAAGGCGACGCTTACGGTGCAGGGAATGCACCGGGTAGACGAAGCCAAACTGAGGGACATCAAACCGGCAAGCCTGAAAGTGCTGGTCACAAAAGGCCTGATGGGCCACATTTACGCCCACATGCACTCGCTCGAGCGCTTTGCCGACCTTTACCTGCGAGCAGGAGAGCGCGCGGGTCTGCACACCACGGCAACGGTGAAGACCTGATCCGTTCGCGCGACCTATGCCGCCGCAAGATGCTGGTACAGGTTCATCAGCATGCCGGCGGTGGCGCCCCATATATAGTGCCTGCCGTAGGGCATCGCGTAATAATGCCTTTCCCCGCCATTCCAGACCACCAGGTTCCGCTGGTGATTGCCGGGGTCGAGCAAAAAATGTAGCGGCACCTCAAAGACCTCCGCCACCTCGAATGAATCGGGCTTGAGCTCGAACTCGGACCGGATCAGTCCGACCACCGGGGTGACGCGATATCCGGTGACCGTCACGTACTCATGCAGACGGCCGAGCACCTCGACCCGCTCGGGCTGGAGTCCAATTTCCTCCTCCGCCTCGCGCAGCGCAGTGGCTTCAAGGCTGGGGTCTTCTGGCTCTGCGCGCCCCCCCGGGAAACTGATCTGGCCGGCATGGTCGTTCAAGTGCGCGGTACGGCGCGTGAACAGGACAGAGAGCCCCTCGTCCCGCCGCACCACCGGCACGAGTACGGCGGCCGAGCGGATTTGATCCGGCCTGCGCCACAGGTGGCCGTCACCGGAGGTAAGCGGATCGGAACTGAGCGGCGCGGCAAACCTCTGCAGCAAATACTGTTCGGAAAAAACCGCAAGAGGAGGAAGAATCGGAGTCACCCGCCTATTTTAACGCTCGGGCGTGATCACCACATCGGCAAGTGGGGAAATAGCGGGAAGGCTCCCCCTCCCGCGCCCTAAGCCCGCCTGTCAGTCAACGGCCAGCAGCAGGGTGGCCAAACCGACGCCAAGGCCGGCCGGCAATCCGATACGCACCAGTACGCCCGGTTTTCCGCCTGCAATGACCTCAACGGGCACGTTGACACGTTGCAACAGATCATTGGCAAACGATCCTGTGAGCAAACGCGCCAAGGTGGACTTTCGCGTCGTACCGACAACGACACGGGAAATGTCGTGCTCACGCGCATAACGCGCCGCCGCGATTGCAGCATCACCAGAGCGTACCGCCGATTGATAAGGCACGCCGGCATCGCGCAACAGGCGCTCCGCTGCGGCGAGGCGCACTCGCCCCGAGTCCTCGCGCGCGCCCGCCAGAGCCCGGCGCGAGACAAAGCGGGCGGCGTGGCGTGGCATAGCCGGCTGCACGTTCAAAAGGTGCACACGAAGGTCTGTATGCCGCCTCGCAAGCCCGACTGCGTGTGCGGCGGCGAGAAGGGAATTTTCGGAACCATCAACAGGAACAAGGATATTTGGCACGGGGTATCTCCTTCAGACGGCTTGGTTGGAAGCTGGGGTACGGCGGTTGCGCAGATAACCAAGGCCGAGTACGCCACCGATAACGGCGGCGTACAAACCCCAGTGCAAACTGCGATGCGTTTCGAAGTACTCCTTAATCAGCGGCTCGCTTGCAACCATCTTGGCGGCGGTCCAGGCGAGCACGGCGGCACCAACGTAGATGATCGATGGATAACGTTCGACAAAGTGCAGGATCAGTTGGCTGCCCCAGATCACAATCGGTATGCTGATTAGCAACCCCAGCACCACTAACAGGAAGTTACCATGCGCCGCACCTGCAACCGCTAGCACGTTGTCCAGACCCATAACCGCATCGGCAACAACGATCGTTTTCATCGCACCCCAAAAACTGTCGGCGGGAGAAACGTGGGATTCGACACTATCGCCCGATGCGAGCAGTTTGTAGGCGATCCACACCAGCATCACTCCGCCGACGAGCAACAATCCCGGAACTTTGAGCAACCACACCACGACCACTGTCATGCTGGTACGCACGACAATCGCGCCGACGGTGCCCCACATGATGGCCTTTTTGCGCAACTCTTTGGGCACACCGCGCGCCGCCAGCGCAATAACGATGGCGTTGTCGCCCGCAAGCACCAGATCGATGACGACAATTGCCGCAAGGGCGGAAAAAAATTCGGGTGAAAACAATTCCATCACAGACTCCCAGCCGCCCTGTTGATGTTTCCAACCGGCGAGGAAGGCGGTACCTTTGCCGGGCGGCAAAGGTCTCGCCAGTGGGCACCTCGGCAGGCCGAGGCGTCCATCTGCACAACCGGGGCCGCCCTTTTGCGGGCAACCCGTGATGACGGCGGTGCGGCGCGCATCGCCGGAAACAGCGGCTGCGCGTGGCTACTCCCCTTTGTGGGGTGCATCGTGTTCGTTGAAACAGGCGGAGTATCGGCGCGCGGAACGCGCAAGGCCAATGAGAAAAGACAATAGCTGCTAGTGCGTATGGCTATCGGTGCATCGGCAGCAATTCGAAAACACAATGACTGGCATTGCGTATGGCAATACATTGAGTTGGCTATTGCAAAAATCAATTACACCATGCTACATTTGCTTACCCTTTGTAATAGAGGGGTCCCTCCAAAGGGGAGTAGCTTCTAGCAGCCCGTCGTCAATACGAAGCCTTAAAAACTTCCGGCGCGGCTGGCGGCCAGATGACCGGCGGCGAGCGAGACCTTTGCCAGAACACGCAAAGGTCATGTCATGTGCGAGGCCTTTA
>CAMDRY010000030.1 GCA_945906975.1 Bordetella parapertussis
GGCGCCGGCACGCCGGCCTCAGCGGCCGCACAATCATTCCTTCGCCCTGAAGCACAATTATCCGCGCCAATAATTGGCGCGGGTGCCTCACTCGTATCGCACATCCATGATCTCGTAAGTGCGGACACCGGCCGGCGCGTTGACCTCCGCTATATCACCGGCATATTTGCCGATCAATCCGCGGGAGATCGGCGAACTGATTGAAATTTTTCCCTTTTTAATATCAGCCTCGTCATCGCCGACGATCTGGTAGGTCACCTTGTCGGCGCTGGCGGTTTCAACCAGATCAACCGTTGCGCCAAAGACACAGCGACCGTCCGCATCGAGCAGCTTGGGATCGATAACCTGGGCATTGGAGAGCTTGCCCTCGAGCTCTGCAATCCGTCCCTCGATAAAACCCTGCCGCTCCTTGGCCGCATCATAGTCGGCGTTCTCGGAAAGATCGCCATGCGCGCGCGCCTCGGCGATGGCCATAATCACACTAGGGCGCTCGACTGTTTTCAGGCGGTGCAATTCGGTACGCAGCAATTCGGCGCCGTAGACGGTAAGCGGATACTTGATCATGATGTTCTTCCAAAAAAAAGAACCCCCAGGAAAATTCCCGAGGGTATCGGTGCGGATTTGACTAATAGTGCAGCAAGTTAAGCAGCCTTGAGTCGCTTATGCAAGCCCTGCAACGCATAGGGCTTGAGCGCGCCGATATGCCGGATGCCGGCAACCGCAGCGCGCGCGCCAGCCATGGTGGTGTAATAAGTGATGCGTTGCTGCACGGCCGTGGTGCGAATCGAGCGCGAATCGGAAATCGCGCTGCGTTTTTCCTCGACCGTGTTGACGATCAGCGACACCTCGCCGTTCTTGATCATGTCAACAACGTGAAGCCGGCCTTCAGCCACCTTGTTGACGATCTGCGCATCGATACCGTGGGCCGCCAGCACGGCTGCGGTGCCTCGCGTCGCAAGCAGTGAAAAACCCAGCCCGACCAGATCGCGCGCCACCTCGACGGCAGCCAGTTTGTCGCCATCGCGCACGCTGATAAACACCTTGCCCGATTCGGGCAGCTTTACGCCCGCCGCGAGTTGGGACTTCAGGAAGGCCTCGCCGAACGTGTCGCCCACGCCCATCACCTCTCCGGTGGATTTCATTTCCGGCCCGAGGATGGTGTCCACTCCCGGGAATTTTATGAACGGAAACACCGCTTCCTTGACCGAAAAATACGGCGGCAACACTTCGTCGGTTACGCCCTGGGACGCCAGGCTGCGACCAACCATGCAGCGCGCCGCGACCTTGGCCAGCGCCACGCCCGTGGCCTTGGACACAAAGGGTACGGTGCGCGAAGCGCGCGGATTCACCTCAAGAACATAGACCGTGCCACCCTGGATGGCGAACTGCACGTTCATCAGGCCGTTGACTTTGAGCCCCTTGGCAAGGGCGACAGTCTGGCGCTTGAGTTCGCGTTCCAGAAACCCGGACAGCGAATGCGCCGGCAGCGAACAGGCCGAATCCCCCGAATGCACGCCCGCCTGCTCGATATGTTCCATGATGCCGCCGATCACCACATCGGTTCCATCGGAGATGGCATCAACGTCGATTTCCGTCGCATCATTGAGAAATCGGTCCAGCAGCACGGGGCTGTCGTTGGACACCTTGACCGCCTCGCGCATATAGCGCTCAAGGTCGCGTTGCTCATGCACGATTTCCATGGCACGCCCGCCCAGCACGTAGGAGGGGCGAACCACCAGCGGGTAGCCTATTTCCCGCGCAAGGCGCAAGGCATCGGCCTCGGTGCGGGCAGTGCGATTGGGTGGCTGCTTCAGGCCGATTTCCTGCAACAACTTCTGGAAACGCTCGCGATCCTCCGCCGCATCGATCATATCCGGGGTGGTGCCGATAATCGGCACGCCATTGGCCTCGAGCGCGCGCGCCAGCTTGAGCGGCGTCTGTCCGCCGTATTGCACAATCACACCGACCGGGTTTTCCTTGGCAACAATTTCCAGCACATCCTCGAGGGTAAGCGGCTCGAAATACAAACGGTCCGAAGTGTCATAGTCGGTCGACACCGTTTCCGGATTACAGTTGACCATGATGGTCTCCAGACCGTCTTCACGCAGCGCCAGCGCCGCGTGGACGCAACAATAATCAAACTCAATGCCCTGTCCGATGCGGTTGGGGCCGCCCCCCAGAATCATGATTTTTTTCTTGTCTGTCGGGGCCGCCTCGCACTCTTCCTCGTAGGTCGAATACATATACGCGGTACCGGTCGCGAACTCCGCGGCACACGTGTCAACGCGCTTGTAGACAGGCCGAACGCCCAGTTGCCAGCGCGCCGCGCGCACCGCGTCCTCTTTGGCGCCCAGGAGGAAGGCGAGGCGACGGTCCGAGAAACCCTTGCGCTTGAGCGACCGCAGCTGCGCCGCATCGAGTGCGGCAAGCTTCATGTCGTCGAGTTCCATTTCCGTGTCGACAATATCCTTGATCTGGGTGAGAAACCACGGATCGATATGCGTGAGCTGGTGTACCTCGGCGAGCGAGAAACCGTTCTCGAAAGCGTCGCCGACATACCAGATGCGCTCGGGCCCCGGCTCGCCCAACTCCCTCTCAATCACTTCGCGGTCGGTGGTCTTCTGGTTGAGTCCGTCGACACCGACCTCAAGCCCCCGCAGGGCCTTCTGGAACGATTCCTGGAAGGTGCGGCCGATGGCCATCACCTCGCCCACAGATTTCATCTGCGTGGTCAGGCGATCATTCGCCTGCGGAAACTTCTCGAAAGCGAAACGCGGCACCTTGGTTACGACGTAATCGATGCTCGGCTCAAAGGACGCCGGCGTGGCGCCGCCGGTGATCTCATTGGCTAGCTCGTCCAGCGTGTAGCCGACGGCAAGTTTGGCCGCCACCTTGGCGATCGGGAAACCGGTCGCCTTGGAGGCCAGCGCCGAGGAGCGTGAAACGCGCGGGTTCATTTCGATGACGATCATGCGGCCATCCGCCGGATTGATCGCAAACTGCACGTTTGAGCCTCCGGTATCCACGCCGATCTCGCGCAACACCGCGATCGAGGCGTTGCGCATGATCTGGTATTCCTTGTCGGTCAGCGTCTGCGCCGGCGCCACCGTGATCGAATCACCGGTGTGCACGCCCATCGGGTCGAGGTTCTCGATCGAGCAGATGATGATGCAGTTGTCGCGACTGTCGCGCACGACCTCCATCTCGAACTCTTTCCAGCCGATCAATGATTCCTCGATCAGCAGCTCCTTCGTCGGAGAGGCCTCCAAACCGCGCTCACAGATGCTGACGAACTCCTCGCGGTTGTACGCAATGCCCCCGCCCGAGCCGCCCATCGTGAATGAAGGCCTGATCACCACCGGGTAGCCAAAACTCGACTGCGCCTGAAAAGCCTCATTCATGGAGTGGGCCAGCGAGGAACGCGCTGAAGCCAGTCCTATGCGGGTCATCGCCTTTTTGAATTTGTCGCGATCCTCGGCCTTATCTATCGCCTCCCGGTTGGCGCCGATCATTTCGACGCCGTATTTCTCCAGCACGCCGTGCTTGGCCAGATCAAGCGCGCAATTGAGCGCCGTCTGTCCGCCCATGGTGGGCAGCAGCGCCTCGGGGCGTTCGACCGCTATGATCGACTCGACCATCTGCCAGGTGATCGGCTCGATATACGTGACATCTGCGGTTTCCGGATCGGTCATGATCGTCGCCGGATTGGAGTTCACCAGCACGATGCGGTATCCCTCGGCCTTG
Source organism: Bordetella parapertussis (assembly GCA_945906975.1). The sequence continues at coordinate 3,745 of CAMDRY010000030.1, forward strand.
AGCGCCTTGCACGCTTGCGCGCCGGAATAATCGAATTCGCAGGCCTGACCAATGACAATGGGGCCGGCACCGATGACCAGAATGGTCTTGATGTCGGTACGCTTAGGCACGTTCGCGCTCCTCCATCAATTTGCAGAATCGGTCGAACAGATAAGACACATCCTGCGGGCCCGGGCTCGCTTCAGGGTGCCCCTGAAAGCAGAACGCCGGTTTGTCGGTTCGCGAAAGCCCCTGCAGCGAACCATCAAAGAGCGACACATGGGTGGTGCGCATGTTCTCTGGCAGACTGGCCGGATCCACGGCAAAGCCGTGGTTCTGGCTGGTGATGAGCACACGTCCGGTATCCAGATCCTTCACCGGATGGTTGGCGCCATGGTGGCCAAATTTCATTTTCATGGTCTTTGCGCCCGAGGCGAGTCCCATCAGCTGATGTCCCAGGCAAATGCCGAATACCGGCAGCCCGATCGCGATGATTTCGCGTATCGCCTCAATGGCGTAATCGCAGGGCTGCGGATCACCCGGGCCGTTGGACAAGAAGACCCCGTCTGGCTTGAGCTTGAGCAGCTCGCGAGCCGGTGTCTGCGCCGGCAGCACCGTAACGCGGCAACCGCGATCGACCAGCATGCGCAGGATATTGCGTTTGACGCCAAAGTCGTAAGCCACAACATGAAAGCGCGGCGAAGACAGGACGCCAAAGCCCCTGCCCAGCGCCCAGCTGCCCTCAAGCCACTCATAGGCCTGCGTGGTCGAAACAACCTTGGCCAGATCCATCCCGGCAAGCCCGGGAAAGTCGCGCGCGCGGCGCAAGGCTTCTGTCTCGTCTACCTGCCCCGCCGTCGCAGCCGACATAAGGCATCCGCCCAGGGCGCCCTTCTCGCGCAGGATACGGGTTAGCTTGCGCGTGTCTATCCCGGCGATCGCGACAATGCGCCTGACCCTGAGGTAATCGGCAAGACTTTGCCCGCTGCGCCAGTTTGACACGGTCATGGACAGATCACGGATAACCAGTCCGGCCACATCAACGCGGCCGGACTCGGCATCATCGCCATTGACGCCGGTATTGCCGATGTGCGGATAAGTCAGGGTGACGATCTGGCGGCAATAGGAAGGATCGGTCAGGATTTCCTGGTAACCGGTCATGGCGGTGTTGAACACCACCTCGCCTGCCGAAATACCTTCTGCACCAATACCTTCGCCGCGAAAAATGCTGCCATCTGCAAGAGCAAGAATGGCGGGCGGCTTGGCGGACATCAATTCACGGTGCTCCAGATTACGAAGCTGAGCGGGCAAAGTCAGCTGATCAGCCCCGCCCAACAAATCTTTAAAATTATACCGTGAAACGACCACCCCACTCAAACCCGGCTACGGCAGCCAGGAACGGCGTGCTTTCAGACCCGGCGCAAACCAAGGACATCCTGCATGTCAAAAAGCCCCGCAGACTTGCCTTTCAGGAAAAGTGCGGCGCGCAATGCGCCAATGGCGTAGGTCGCCCGGCTTTGGGAGCGAACCGTAACCTCCACGCGCTCGCCTGTTCCGGCGAACACCACCGTATGGTCCCCAACAATATCGCCGCCTCGCAGGCTGTGAAATGCGATCGCCTTGCGGTCGCGCTCGCCGGTGATACCCTCGCGTCCGTATTCGGCCACATCGGCAAGATTGCGTCCAAGGGCGCCGGCCACCACTTCGCCAAGCCGTATCGCCGTGCCCGAGGGTGCGTCAACCTTGTGGCGGTGATGCGCCTCAATAATCTCGACATCAAAATCATCGCCAAGTATTTGCGCCGCCACCTCGGCCAGGCGAAACACCGCGTTCACGCCAATCGCCATGTTGGGCGCGAACACGATGGCAATTTTCTTCGACGCCGCAGCAATGCGCGCCTTGCCTTGTTCATCAAAACCCGTGGTGCCGATAACCATATTCACCCCGGCGGACACACAGGCATCGAGCTGCGCAAGGCTTCCTTCGGGGCGGGTAAAGTCAATCAGGCAATCGGCCGCACCCACCGCGGCCATATCGCCGCTGACCAGCACACCGGTGCCCAAGCCCAGCGGCAAGCCCGCGTCCTGACCGACGGCGGCGCTGCCCTTCATGTCCAGCGCCGCGGCAAGCCGCATTTCAGCGGAGGCGAGAACGGCCTGGATCAGATTGACCCCCATGCGCCCGCTGGCGCCGGCTATCGCGATATTCATACTCATTGTTTGGGCACCTCTTTGACTTCAGGCGCGGCCGGCTTGGACGGGGCCGGAACGACGTCCCCCTCAATACGCTCAAGCTTGTCATTCTCGAAAAAAACAGTCAGCTTGCGTTGCTCGATGCCCTTGCTGAACTCAAGTTGGCGTTGAAAAACATAATCCCACCTGTCCGAGTGAAACACGTCCACCACCAGCGGAGAGCCCAGCACAAAACGCACCTGATCCCGGGTCATGCCGGGGCGCAACTGGGAGATATTCTCCTGCGTGATGAAATTACCCTGCTGGATTTCCATTCGATAAGGCGTGATAAACGAGGGTATGGGAACCTCGGGGAGCCGGAAGGACGAACACCCCCCCAAGGACCCCAAAACAGGGACGACGGAAAACAGGAGGATAAGCGGTGTGCGAAGGTTCAAGGCTTGCATTCTCAATGCGTGTAAATGCTTATATGATAGCCCAAACCCCGCCATCTCCCGGTCACGACATCATGAGCAACGCGCAGGAACTCAAAACCATAGGTCTCAAGGTCACGGCGCCACGCCTGAAGATTCTCGACCTGTTCGAGAAAAGCACGGTGCGTCACCTTTCCGCCGAGGACGTCTACAAAATACTGATCGGCGAGGGTCTCGACATCGGCCTCGCAACGGTCTATCGGGTCCTCACCCAGTTCGAGCAGGCCGGCCTGCTGCGACGCCACCATTTCGAGTCAGGCAAGGCGGTGTTCGAACTTGACGCCGAAAGCCATCACGATCACTTGGTATGCATACAGTGCGGCCGCGTCGAAGAGTTCTACGATGCGGAAATCGAAAAACGCCAGGGCAAAGTAGCCAAGGACCGCGGATTCGTTGTCAGGGAGCACGCCCTTTATCTCTATGCCGAGTGCATCAAGACCAATTGCCCGAACAAGTCTGCAACGTGAGCTTGTGCAAAACTTAATCCACCCATAACAAGCCGGCGTGGCCTCGCCACGCCACGCGAAAGAGGGGGTGGGTCATCTGCGCCCACCCTGTTCAATCTGTACTGTCATGGCGCGCCAATCGCACACCCTGGCCGCGACAAGGACCAGACTGCGGATTTCCGGCAGCTCACCCGGACCGCGCCGCCACCGGGTCGCCGCGGCAGTCCTGCAACCCGGCTATCGAGAGAACCCGCATGGAAGCCTTCCTGGTATCAACGCTGGTAGTCGCCATCGGCGAGATCGGCGACAAAACGCAGTTGCTCGCACTTTTGCTCGCCGCCCGCTTTCGCAAACCCTGGCCCATTATTCTGGGCATACTCGTCGCAACGCTGGCCAATCACGGCCTCGCCGGCCTGCTCGGCGCCTGGGTCAGCGCTAATCTCGCCCCCGACACACTGCGCTGGGGCCTGGGCATCTCCTTTCTCGCCATTGCGGCATGGGCGCTCAAACCGGACAAGATCGATGAAGAGCCCAGCACCCTCGGTCACTATGGTGTCTTTTTCGTCACTTTGATTGCGTTTTTTCTTGCCGAAATCGGTGACAAAACCCAACTTGCCACCATCGCCCTTGCCGCCAAATATCAGGCGCTCCCGGCAGTGGTCGCCGGCACCACCCTTGGCATGATGCTGGCCGATGTACCGGCGGTATTCCTGGCGCAGGTCGCATCGCCAAAAATTCCATTCAAGGCGATCAGGTACATCGCCGCCGCGCTGTTCGCCGCCCTGGGCGTCGCCGCACTGGCCGGATTCAGTTTTGGCTGAAACCGAAACCCCGCCGCAGCCGCGCATGCACAACATCACAATTCCGCAATATTCCAAGCCTAGACTGGTGCATTGATCTTGGACGGGAACGTGATGGATCTGATCCTGTGGCGCCATGCCGATGCCGACGAAGGCGAGCCTGATATGGAGCGCGGGCTGACCAAGCGCGGCGAAAAGCAGGCACGCCAGATGGCCGCTTGGCTGGAACTACGCCTCCCGGCGCGAACCGAAGTGCTGGTCAGTCCGGCGCTGCGTGCCCAGCAAACGGCCGCCGCGCTGGACAAACCGTTCAAAACGGTTCGCAAACTCGCGCCTGATACCGGGGTTGCCGACCTGATAGGCGCGACCGGCTGGCCGGACAAGCGCGGTGCGGTGCTCGTCGTCGGGCATCAACCCACGCTGGGACGCATGGCCGCGCTGCTCTTGACGGGCAGCGAAGCCAGTTGGACACTCAAAAAAGGCGCTGTCTGGTGGTTCACCAATCGTGTTCGCGAAGGCGAAACGCAAACGGTGCTGCGCGCCGCCATGGCACCGGACCTGCTTTAAGCTTCAGGCGGTGCCCAGCGCCCAGGCACCGAAGGCAAACCGGGACAATGGCTGAAAACGGCCGACTGGCGGGCGTTTCCGGTGATCAACCAACCGCGCGCAGCTTGTCGGCGGACAACTCTTTCACCTCCAGGCGCAAGCCGACGCCCCGCCACTCGTCCATCTCCGCCTCGAACGCGGCTGCGCTAAGCGGGTGCTCGTCCAGCCAGCCTTGGGGCAGCGACAATTGATAGCCGGCGCCGGTCGCCCGGCAAATCATCGATGGCAGCGCCCGACTGCTGCGGCTGCGATAGAACAGAACCGCCATGCGCAGGCAAAAAATCAGCCCCCAATCAACCGAATCGGGGGCCAGCCCGTCCAACTTGGCGAGCTTGCCGCGATGCGCCAACACCACCCGCGCCAGCCGGGCCTGCTCCATTTGCGAAAATCCCGGCATGTCGGCGTTGGACAGCACATAGGCAGAATGCTTGTGATAGCCGGTATGCGCAATGGAAATGCCCATCTCGTGCAGCGCCGCCGCCCAAGCCAGCAGCGCGGCGTCCTCCTCGGGCACCGGTTGCACCGCGACCCCGTCGTACAATTGCCGGGCAAGTTTGCCTATGCGTTCGGCCTGCACCGCGTCGATATGGTAGCGACGCATAAACTGGCGCACCGTCACCTCGCGCATGTCCTGGCTCTGGAAGCGTCCGACCATGTCGTAGAGCACGCCCTGGCGCAGCGCACCGTCGGAAATAGTCATGCGCTCTATGCCCAGCTCGGAAAAAACCGCCCACATGATGGCGCAACCCCCGGCGAGAATCTCGCCGCGGTCTCCCCGCACACCCGCAATGTCGATACGGCTGACATCACCCGCCCGGATAAGCGCGGCGCGAAGTTTGTCCAGCCCGTCAAGGGTGATACCCTCGCCCGACCAACCATTGGCCTGCAAAATGCCCGCTAGCGACTTCGCCGTTCCGGACGAACCGATCGCTTCATTCCAGCCCAGCTTCCGATAGGGCTCCACCAGGGTTTGCACCTCGATGCGCGCCGCCAGCTCCGCCTGTTTGAAGCCCTGCTTGTCAATGCGCCCGTCGGGGAAAAATTTCAAGCTCGCGCTGACACAACCGATATGCAGACTTTCCATCAGCAAGGGTTGCAGTGCCGAACCGATGATGCATTCGGTTGACCCCCCGCCTATGTCCACCACCAGCCGTTTTTCATCCGGCTCGCGCCCGGCACTAAGGGTGTGCGCGACACCGATGTAAATCAGCCGCGCTTCCTCGCGCCCGAAAATGACCTCGATTGGAAAGCCCAACACCGCTTCGGCCTCAGCGAGGAACTGCGGCGCGTTCTTGGCCACCCGCAGCGCGTTGGTTCCCACCACGCGCACGGCGCCCTTGGGAAACCCGCGCAAACGCTCCCCAAACCGGGCGAGCGCCTCAAGTGCTCGAAGCTGCGTCGCACGATCTATGCGCTTATCACGCGTCAGGCCGGCGCCAAGACGCACCGGCTCGCGCAGCGAATCAAGCGGGTAAATCTGCTCGTCGACAACCCGCCCGATTTGCAGGTGGAAGCTGTTGGAACCCAGATCGACCGCGGCCAGAGAATCGTATTTCATCGTTCATCAGTTGGGGAAAGACGTGGCCACCATAGCACCGCGAACAGGGCACCGCAAATCCCTGCGGGCGCAATGCGCCAAAGCTGCCGCCGCTACAACGCGGCAATGCCGCAGCGGTTCAGTCCTTCGCGACCCGCTCGATCTCCTCGATCGATACGTGGCGCACGTCCTTGCCCTTGATCAAATAGATCACGTACTCGGAGATATTCTTCGCATGATCGCCGATGCGCTCCAGCGCCTTGGCAATAAAAATCACGTCGAGCGACGCCGAAATGGTGCGCGGATCCTCGATCATGAAGGTCAGTAACTGCCGCAATATTCCCTGGAACAAGGCGTCCACCTCCTCGTCCCGGCGGACATTTTCCGGCGCCGACTCCACATCAAGGCGCGCAAACGAGTCGAGCGCATGACGCAGCATTTCCGTGACCAGAGCAGAAATGTGCTTCAGTTGCGCGTGGCGGGATGCGGAAAACCGCGTCGAATTCAGCACCCCCCGACCGAACAAGGCGATTTTCTTCGCCTCATCGCCGACACGCTCCAGGTCGGTGATCATCTTGAACGCCATCATCACAAACCTGAGATCGACCGCGGCCGGTGCGCGCCGTGCGATAACGTTGGTACATTGTTCGGCGATCTCGCGCTCGAGCTGGTTTATGCGCTGGTCATCCTGGATGATCCGATCAAAGAGTTGCAAGTCGTTACGCCGCAACGCCTCTATGGCAACGATAATCTGCCGCTCCACCAGTCCGCCCATGCTTAGAATCTGGCGCCGTATGTGCTCGAGGTCGGCATCAAACTGCTTGGAAGTGTGCTGCGTCTGCTCCAAAAGTGGTGCCCCAGTCAATGTTTAGTGTTGGATGAACAATATATGATCTGTAGCGAAGCCTAATCCTCTTATGTGACAGTAGTATTTAAGCTGATATCCAATTTGTAATATTTCCGCAACAATCGGACGGTAAAATTTCTCCATCATGCCCGCCCGCCCCCCAGCCTCCCCGAAATCTCCAGGCGTGCGCTTCCTCAACCGCGAATTGAGCCTGCTCGCCTTCAACCGCCGTGTTCTCGCCCAGGCGGAGGATGCGCGCATGCCCTTGCTCGAGAGACTGCGCTTCTTGTCCATCGTCTCCTCCAACCTGGACGAGTTTTTCGAGATCCGTGTCGCCGGCTTGAAAGAACAAATCAAACTGGGCAAAGAGATGGCCGGACTGGACCGGCGCCCCGCCAGCGAGGTCTTTGCCGCGGTCAGCGCACAGGCGCGCAGCCTGGTCATCCGACAATATGAGTTGCTGAACAAGCAAATCCTACCGGCGCTTGCCGGCAAGGGCATACGCTTCCTGCGCGAAGAGGATTGGACGCGCGAGCAGCGCGCCTGGTTGAACGGCTATTTCATTCATGACATGATGCCCCTGTTGACGCCCATCGGACTGGATCCGTCGCATCCGTTCCCGCGCGTGCTCAACAAGTCACTCAATTTCGTCGTACAACTGGATGGACGGGACGCCTTCGGGCGCAACTCAGGCATCGCCATCGTGCAGGCACCACGCCTGCTGCCGCGCGTGATCGAGTTGCCGGCGAAACTGGCCGGCGGCCGTTACCGCTTCGTGCTGCTGACCTCGATTTTGCAGGCCTTCGTCGCGGCGCTGTTTGAGGGCATGAGCGTGCTCGGCTCCTATTCTTTTCGCGTCACGCGCAACAGCGACCTTTTTGTCGAGGAAGAGGAAATAAAGGATTTGCGCGCCGCGCTGCAGGGTGAGTTGCCGCAACGCCACTTTGGCGACGCCGTGCGCCTCGAAATAACCGAAGGCTGTCCGCCCGCACTGGAGAACCTGCTGCAACAGGAGTTCGCCCTGGCCGATGACGATATCTACCGCGTCAACGGCCCGGTTAATCTGGTGCGGCTGATGCAGGTACCCGACCTGGTTGATCGCCCGGAATTGAAGTTCCCCAGCTTCTATCCGGGCGTGCCCAAAGCCGTGGAAAAACGCGCCGATTTTTTCAAAAGCATACGCAAAAACGACATTCTGCTGCACCACCCCTACCAGTCCTTCAATCCGGTCATCCAGTTCCTTGAGCAAGCGGCCGACGATCCGGACGTGGTGGCCATCAAGCAAACCGTGTATCGCACCGGCACCGACTCGGTGCTGATGCAATACCTCATCGAAGCGGCGCGACGCGGCAAGGAAGTCACGGTGGTTGTCGAACTGCTCGCGCGCTTCGACGAAGAAACCAACCTGAACTGGGCGGCAAAACTCGAGGAGGTCGGCGCCCACGTGGTCTACGGCGTTGTCGGCTACAAGACCCACGCAAAAATGCTGCTACTGGTACGCCGGGAAGAAGGCAAACTGCGCCGCTACGCACACCTGTCGACCGGCAATTACCACCCACGCACCGCCAAGCTCTACACAGACTTCGGCCTGTTCACCGCCAACGAGCAAATCTGCACCGACGTGAACGAGGTGTTCAAACAATTGACCGGCCTTGGCAAAGGCAGCAAGCTCAACCACCTGTGGACCTCGCCTTTCAGCCTGCACGCCAACATCATGCAGGCCATCCACCATGAAATAAAACTGGCCAAGGCCGGCAAACCGGCGCAAATCATTGCCAAGATGAACTCGCTGGTCGAGCCCCTGGTGGTGGAGGCGCTCTATGCCGCCTCGCAGGCCGGCGTCAAGATCGACTTGATTGTGCGCGGCATGTGCGCGCTACGTCCGGGCGTGCCGGGCATGTCGGAGAACATCCGCGTGCGCTCCATTATCGGTCGCCTGCTCGAACATCACCGGATTTTTTATTTCCGTAACGACGGCCAGGACGATGTGTTCCTTTCCAGTGCGGACTGGATGGAACGTAATTTTTTCCGGCGCATCGAAACCTGCATCCCCATCCTGGACAAGCGGCTCAAGGCGCGCGTGATCAAGGAAGGACTTCGCACTTACCTCGCCGACAACGTCCAGTCCTGGGAAATGAATGCCGACGGCGAATACGCCCGTAAAACCAGCCGCGGCGGCATTCGTCGTTCCGCACAAGCGCAATTAATCGAGCTTCTGGCCAGTCCGGCAAAACCCGCCTGAGCGAGGCCGGACGCACGTCGCAATCCGGATCGCGCCAGCGTGGGCGCCCACTATATCAATCGCTCGGCAACACGGCTCACCGAATCAAGCAGCCAGCTCTTCTGCCTCGGTGGCCGAAACCGAATCATCCAGCAGCGCTTCAGCCTCGCCCATGCTGTCGTTCCAGTGCACCAATTCCAGCCGCCCGTCCCGATGCTCGACAATAGCCGTGCAACTATCGACCCAATCGCCGCAGTTGATATAAGTCACGCCGCCCATATCCTTGATCACCGCGCTGTGGATATGGCCGCAAACAACGCCGTCCAGACCCATCTTCCGAACATGATGCGCCACCGAGTCTTCGTAGCCATAAATGAAATCGAGCGCACCCTTTACCTTGCGCTTGGCAAAACCGGCAAGCGACCAATAACCTGATCGGTGCAGTTTTCGCCGCGTCCAGGACAACAGCGCATTGATCCTGAGCAGCAACGAATAAGCGATATCACCGAGCAGGGCAACCCAGCGGTGGTGGCGCGTGACCTGGTCGAATTCATCGCCATGCATCAACAACAGGCGTTTGCCGTCCGCCGTCGTGTGAAGCACATCCCGCGCCACTTCAATGTCGCCAAAACGGGTTCCGATGTATTCGCGTAACGCCTCATCGTGATTGCCCGGAACAAATACAACCTTCGTCCCGTGCCGTGCGCGCTTGAGCATTTTCTGGATGAATGTATTGTGCTCCGCAGGCCAGTAAATCGTGCGTCCCAATGACCAGAAATCGATGATGTCACCCAACAGATACACATACTCGGCATCGTAGTTGCGCAAAAATGAAAGCAATTGCCCGGCCTGACAGGCGCGCGTGCCCAGATGAATATCCGAAAGAAAGATGGTCCGGACTTGGGGCATGCCTAGCTCTGGCGCTTTCTGCCAATGAACAGGTAATAGGGCGCGCGCAGACCGGGCAGAAACGGTATCCGCCCCATGCGCTCATCGCACCAGACTGCGTCAGTTTCCTCGCACAGGTGCTCCAAGTGCAGCGCATTGAGATGTACCCCGTCATGCGCGAACCAGCGCGGCCACAGGGCGCGGGCGAGCGCGCCATGGTGCGCGCGACCATCAAGCGGCGTCTTTCCGGAAACATAAAAATCGACCACGCCGATGAGGCCACCCGGGCGCAACATCGCAATGGCATTGGTCAGCGTGGCCCGCCAATCGGGCATCATCGTCAGCGCATAGGACAGGATCACGCGGTCCGCGCTCTGCGACGGACGATAGAGCGCCGCATCCGCTTCGACCGTGTGCGCAACATCCGGCCAGCGGGCACAGCGCAGCTTGGCCTGCTCGAGCAGCGCCGGGCATAAATCGACGACTTCGAAGCGTGATAATGAAAACATGCGCGACCCGAGGAATTCAAGGTTGCTGCCGGTTCCCCCGCCCAGCTCGATAACCGTGCTTCCCGGCGGTGGCGCCAGCCTTTCGACCAACTCTCGCCTGCCATGCAGCAGCCGGTCGCGGAACGCGTCGTAGTGCGCCGCCTGGGGGCGGTAAAATCGCTCCAGGCGCTCGGCGTGCGTTCCGCCCCCGGACTGTCCGCGGAAAAACTGCCAGAGAATGCGCGCATCGCGCGCCAGAGCGCTCATGCACGCACATCCGCAATGTGAAACCCGGCGTAGGTATGCACCCGGTCGAGCGGCTGCAGCGCGCGCGCCAGGCCATCGCGAAAATCAAGCACGTCACGCAGCCGTCGTCCGCCTGAAAGACGCAAGGCCTCGATGTAGGCCGGCTGCATGTGCGCGCTGCGAAAAATCACGCGCGCCGTAGCCGTCGCCTTTTCCAGGATGGCCTGCCATTCCTCGGCGAGCGCCTCGGGGTGGTAGGAGCTCATCCAGTCCATATGATCGAGCAGGACGAACTTTGAAATCCGCTCATCCGTTTGCTGAAGAAACGCTGTGACGGTGCTCGTATGCACCTCGATACGAGCGGCCAGACCGCCCTTGAGCGCGGAAAAATTCTCCGGTTTCAGATACTCCGGGCAACAATCCGGGCGGTAATGCCCGCGCAGGTATAGCGCCCAGAAATAATTTTCCCGGACCGGCAGGTTTCGGAACACATATTCGATGGACTCCCGGATAAAACCGGAAACACCGTCCTCGTGCTGGCGCTGCACCTCCTTGCGTTGCGGATGCGGTACGCCGAGCAAACTCAGGGTGAGCTGGCGCGACAGGGCCCAATTCATGCCCCGTGTCCACATCAAAGGCTGTACCCGGCGGTCATAAATATCCTGTTGCTCCGATCAGCTCCGGGACTCGAGCAAGGAATGCACCGCCAGGCGCAGCTCGGGCCGGAAATCGAGGTAGGCGCGAAACCCGCGCGCAACAATCCCGGCAAGCCCGTAAAAATAAAAACTGTCACGCGCCGCCGTCCCGCAAAACCAATGTGCACGACCATCCCACCAGGATTGGGCGAACGGTGACAGCTCGTCACGCAGCAATTCACGATAGATGTGCGCGAACCGGCTATGGTGTCCATCGCCAAATAGCATGAAAAAGTCTTCAAATTCGAGCCGCTTTATCGCCGCCAGCTTCAACTCGAGCAAGGCCGACTGGCGCGGGTTGGCATCCACGGCGTGAACCCGCGCAGGCCCCGCCAGGGCGTAATCGAGCGCGTTGCAACCGGCGCTTGTGATAACCAGCACACGGTCATCCGCGGCAAGATTGAGCGCACGGCGGTCGACGGACGGGTCTTCCCAGCAGGTGTTGTAAACAAGCGATCGGGATGTGAGCGCAT
>CAMDRY010000031.1 GCA_945906975.1 Bordetella parapertussis
TGAGCGGGATGGCGGCCAGATCGTCGGTGCGCACGCCAGAGAGCGCGCCGCCGTAGCGGCCAAATGGGGTGCGCACGGCGTCGCAGATATAGGCTTCGTTCATTGCTTACCTTTCAAATAGTGTTCAGGATGCTTTGCCGCCGGCTAAACCGGCAAAAATTCCGACCGTCCATGCAGCCGCGAACGCGACGACGGGCGCACAGTATAATTCAGCCGCTAAGCCGCACAGCCGTTCTGCCTGCGAACTCCCAGGCTGCACTATTTTTGGCCCGCTTTACCATTCGATTTCACCATTCCAGTTTTACCGTTCACCATTACCGTTCACCACCCAGCCCCCAGAACTCAAGGACTCTCACCATGCTAAACGACGCCGCACTCGACCAGATTTTCCGCACCGCCCGCTCGCACAACGGCTGGCTGCCCACGCCTGTTTCCGACGACCAGATCAAGGCGCTGTACGAGCTGATGAAATGGGGCCCCACCACCGGCAACTCCCAGCCCGGCCGCCTCGTATTCCTGCGCACCCAGGCCGCCAAGGAGCGCCTCAAACCCAGCTTGTCGCCCGGCAACCAGGACAAAACCATGGCCGCACCCTTGGTCGCGATCATCGCCTACGACCTGCAGTTCTACGAGAACATCCCCAAGGTCTTCCCGCACAAGCCGGAAATGAAGAACGTTTACGTTGGCGAAGACAAGAAGCCCATGGTCGAGACCACCGCCCTGCGCAACAGCTCGCTGCAAGGCGCCTATCTGATGCTCGCCGCACGTGCCCTCGACCTCGATTGCGGTCCGATGTCCGGCTTCAATGCAGCGGGCGTGGACAAGGAATTCTTTTCCGGCACCAACTTCAAAACCAACTTCATCTGCAGCCTCGGCCACGGCGACGCGTCCAAGGTGATGGGCCGCCTGCCGCGCCTGCCCTTCGACGAAGTGTGCACCATGCTGTAAGACGCTTGCGCATCGCGCGCGAACTTTGCGCGGGCAGGATAAAGAAAGGGGCGCTTGGCGCCCCTTTCTTTTGCTACTTAGGCCTTGGGTACCGGCGTGGAGGCCCAGGCCACCATTTGCCAGCCCTGCACGCCCTTGACCCAGACGTTGAGGTACATGCTGTTTATCTGCCTGGCCTCGCCACCGGCCAGCACTTGCAACTCAATCTTGCCGTGGCAGACCACGGTGTCACCATAAACAGTCATGGCCACGCTCTGGCGCGTTGCCGCGGTGTAGGCGACCTTGCCTGAGGTGAGCATGCCCATGTACTCGGCCTTGTTCTCGCTGCGCCCGGTAGAGTGCGTATAGCGCAGCGTGTCGGCGAATATCTTGTCGAGGGTGACGTAATCTTTTTCGACCATGGCCTTGTAGCGCTTGTCGTCGATGGCGAGAATTTCTTTTTCAATGTCGCTCATTGCTCATGCTCCGGTATTAGAACGGTGATTGGTGATTGGTGAATGGTGAAACCGAAACGGCGGCGAAGGCGCATCACGCGGCGTTCTCGCCCAGATAGGCCTCACGGATGTGCGGTTGTTTCATCAAGTCGGCGGGCAGGCCGGTCGAGACGATGCGACCGCCCTCGAGCACGTAGGCGCGCTGCGCCACGGCCAGCGCACGCGCCGCGTTCTGCTCGATCAGCAGGATGGACATGCCGCCCGCATGAATGTCCTGTATCACCTCAAACACCTGCTGCACCACCGCCGGAGCAAGCCCGAGAGAGGGTTCATCGATCAGCAGCAGGCGCGGACGGGCCATCAGCGCGCGCCCGATGGCCACCATTTGCTGCTGCCCGCCCGAGAGCGTCCCGGCGGCCTGCCAGCGGCGCTCCTTCAGGATGGGGAACATGCCGTAAATCATCGCCAGGCCCTCTTCGCGGAAGGGCCGCGCCGCCTTGCGATAACAACCCATATCGAGGTTCTCTTCCACCGTCATGCCGCCAAACAGCTTGCGGCCCTCCGGGATCAGCGCCACCTCGCGATTGCACATCTCGCGCGCGGACAGCTTTGTCGCATCCTCGCCGCAAAACAGCAATTCACCCGAACGCACCGGCTGCAGCCTTGCAAGGGTGTTGACCAATGTGGTCTTGCCGGCACCGTTGGGACCGACGATGGATACGAGCTCGCCCTCCTGCACGCTAAAGGACACATCCCAAAGCGCCGGCGCATCGCCGTAACTGACGTTGAGATCTTTTGCCTCGAGCAGCGGCGTGTTCATCGCAGGCCCCCTGTCGCAGAGCTTGCAGAGGTTGCAACGAGTGCAAGGATTGCAAGCTGCCTTGTTCCGCACAAAGCCACGACCTTGTGCGCAGACCTCGCCCTATTGCTGGACATAATCGGATCCCAGATAAGCGCTCACCACCTCCGGCTCGCGCATGACCTCGCGCGGCAATCCCTCGGCGATGACCTTGCCGTAGTTCAGCACCATCAGCCTGTCGGTGAGTTCGAGCACGGCACGCATATTGTGTTCGATGAACATGATGGTTGCGCCGCGATTACGGATTTCGCGCACCAGCGTCACGGCATTGTTGATCTCAGAAGGGGTCAGCCCGGCGAGCACCTCGTCGAGCAGCAACAGGCGCGGCGCCGAAGCGAGGGCGCGCGCCAACTCGAGAAATTTGCGCTGGTGCAGATTGAGCTCTGTCGGCAAGGCACGCGCGCGATCCGCGAGCCCGACAAATTCGAGCCAGTGCATGGCCTGGCGCTCCGCCACCTGGCGTGACAGCCGCGCCGAGCCGAACATGCCCGGCAAGGTGGCGTTCTCGAGCACACTGAGGTTCTTGAACGGGCGCGGAATCTGGTAGGTGCGGGCAATGCCGGCCTGCGCCGCGCGATGTGCCGGCAGCCTGGACAAGTCCTCGCCCTCGAACACGATGCGGCCGGCGGTGGGCGTGTAAAAACCGCTGATGACGTTGACCATGGTCGATTTGCCCGAACCGTTGGGGCCAACCAGACCGTAAATTTCGCCGCGGCGCAACTGCATACTGACGCCACCCAGCGCCTGCACGCCGCTGAACGATTTGAAAACGCCCTCGGCACTCAGCAGGATTTCGCCTTCCTTGCCGCGCGCGCTGATCACCGCCGGCGCCGACACCTGCGGCAGCGGCGGCACCGCACACCAGCGTTTGATACGCTTGAGGAACTGCCCGAACAGGCCATCCGGCATGAACAGGATGACCAAGATCAAAATAAGGCCGACAGCGGCGCGGCCGGCCACGGCGTAATCACCGGCGGTAAATGCGTACAGCAGCGCGGTGATGGCGGTGGCGCCCACCGCCGGGCCGAACCAGTGCCGCGTCCCGCCCAGTACGCTCATCAACACCACGTTAAGCGGCACGACGATGTTGAACACCTCGCCCACGGTGACATAGGAAATGAAAATCGCGTGAATGCCGCCGGCGACACCGGCCAGCGCGCAAGAGATGCCCAAGGCCATCAGCTTATAACGGTAGGTCGGCACGCCCTGCACTTCGGCCACGTCCTCATCATCATGGATGGCGAACAATCCGGCGCCCAGCTTGGAGCAATAGATCTGGTAGGCCGCCCAAAGCGTGATCAGCGCCAGCGCCAGCCCGAGCAGGTAAAAGGTGCCCGAGGGCGAGGGGCCGATGGCCGGCACCGGCACCGCCGAGAGATAAACGCCGGGCCCGCCGTCTATGGGCGTGTTAAGCACGATGGTGGCGATGACAAAGGTAATGGCCAGGGTGATCAGCGCAAACAGTTCGCCGCGCAGGCGGCGCACACGAAAGACCACCGCGCCCAGTCCCACGCCGAACAAGGCCGCCACCAGCGCGGCCACCGGCAGCGTCGCAAGGAAAGGCCAGTTGAACTTGGCCGTCAGCACCGCCGTGGTGTAAATGCCCAGGCCGAAAAATGCGCCATGGCCAAAAGAAAAATAACCCGAGTAGCCGGACAGGATGTTCCAGGAGGTGGCGAGGACGACCCAGCTGAATATCAGGTAGAGGAAAGATTCGTAAAAGGCCGGCAGTTTCAGCAGCGGCAGCGCACCAAGGATGATCGCCGCGGCGATAAAGCCGGTGATGATTTTTTTGTTCACGTCAGACCTTGCCCGGGCGGAACAACAGCACCATGATCAACAATGAAAACGACACCAGCGGCGCCCACGCCGGCGCGGTGATGGCCTGCGTCGCCGCCTCGGACATGCCGATGACGATACCCGCGACCAAGGGCCCAAGCGGGTTGCCCAGGCCGCCTATCATTACCGCGGCAAACACCACGCCTATCCAAGCGTAAATCTGCGAGGGTGCCAGCGTAAAAGAGAGTGCAAGGCATACGCCCCCGACACCAGCGAAGGCGGCAGAGGCGCCCGAAAGCAGCAGCGCCATCATGCGCTCGTTGACACCAAAGGCCGCCGCCATGGCGGGATCCTCGGACATGGCGCGCATGGCCTTGCCAACGTGGGTGTAGCGCAGCACCGCCCAGGTGCCAACGGCCAGACCCACCGATATCAGCAGCGTCAGAAACTCGGGCAGCGGTATGAAAAAAATGCCGATCTTGAACTTGATATCGGCGTAGTGCGATTCGAGCTTGCGGTAGTCGGCGGTCCAGACCCACTGGATGCCGCTCTCTATGATGACAGTGATGCCGAAGGTGACCAGCATCGAATTAAAAGCGTTGACCGAGAACTTTGCAAACACCCAGTGCATCGCCATGCCAAGCACAAAAAACACCGGCACGATAAGGAACAGGGTAAGCAGCGGGTCGATCCGCCCCGTGTTCGACAACTGGTAGGTCAGGTAGGCGCCAAGAAACGCCAGGGCAAAGTGCGCCAGGTTGATCTGGCGCAACATCCCCCATGAAAGGCTGAGCCCCAGGCCCAACAGGCCGTAGAGGGCGCCTATGAACAGCCCGGACAGCAGCGACTGCCCGAGCAGTTCGATACTAGGAAAATGCATACCTGATTACGGCTCAGGGCGCGAGCATCTTGGTGCCGGGTTTGGCGAATTCACGCGGCCAGACCACGATCCACTCGCCGTTTTGCACCTGCTTGACCTTGGTCAGGTCGTCGCCGTAGTTGTTGGGGCCGTCAAAGCGCAGCACGCCCTGCACAGTCTGCACACGGTTCTTTTTCAGCCAGGCGCCGAGCACCTTGTCATCCAGGCTCTTCGTTGCGGTGACGGCGGCCTCGATGACCTGCCACGCGGCATAGGAGGCCGCGGCCTGCGTGTCGACCATGGTGTCGGGGAGGCCGGCCTTGGCGGCGCGCTCGTTGAAAATCTTGGCGAACTCGGCGGCACCCGGATTGCTCATAAAGGGCGCGTGCTGCTCGAAAATCGTCGCCGCCATCGAACCCTTGGCTTCGGGCTGCTTGAGCATGGGCCCGGGCGCCGGCAGGTGGTGGAACATCAGCGGCGCCGGATAGTCGATTTTCTTCATCGCATCGAGCAGCTGGTTGCCTTCGAGGGCGATCACGCCGGCCCAGATGAAATCGGGCTTGGCATCCTTGAGGCGGGCGGCGATGGCGCCGAAATCACGGTTGCCAAACTCCCACTCGAGGTAAAGCACTTCACTGAGGCCGCGCTTTTTCGCCACTTCGCGCGCACCTGTCGACATGAAATGCACCGACGGGAACTTGGTGGTGACAATGGCGATGGTCTTGGGCGTCTTGGGCCCGGCGGCGAGGCCGTCGAACA
This sequence comes from Bordetella parapertussis, assembly GCA_945906975.1. Next base: position 5,639 of record CAMDRY010000031.1, read on the forward strand.
CCATGTTGGGCGTGGTGACCGCGGGGTCCGAACCGGTCGCCCAGGTGGGGAATTGCATGTCGTACTTGGCCAGGCTGGGAATGCCGAAGGTGTGATGGATCAGCACCTTGTTGTAGCGCTGCGCCACGCCCATGGCCGACAGGATGTTGGCCGTGGCATAGGGTCCGAGCAGCAGGTCGGCCTTGTCGACGGTGACAATTTGTTCATAGAGCGTGCGTGCGAGGTCGGGCTTGGACTGGTCGTCCTTGACGGTCCACTCGACCGGGCGTCCAAGCAGGCCGTTTTTCTTGTTCAGCTCCTCGACATAAATCTCACCGACCAGTTTGTGGATCAGCGCGGTGGCCGAGAGCGGCCCGGTCAGCGCCAGCGTGCTGCCAACCTTTACAGGCGGGCCCGATGGCGCGGCAACGGCGCTACCGGCGGCAAGGCCGATGACGCCGGTAGCGATTGCGGCCGCAAGGCCGCGCAGTGCCAACAAGCGAATGCTATTCATAATCACTCCTCCTTAAAATGCTGTGAAAATTATGGTGCCGCAATCATAACATCGGCGAACAGCGCTACTGCACCTTGGTCCCCGCCGCGCGCATCACCGCGCCCAGCGTGTTGAACTCGTCCTTGATATAGGCATCGAACTGCTCGGGCGACATCGGCATGGCTTCCGCACCCAGGTTCGCCATGCGCTCCCGCACCTCGGGCAGCTGCATGATGCGCGCCACTTCAGCATTGAGCTTGTTGACAATATCACGGGGCGTCTTCGAGGGCGCCAGCAGGCCGACCCAGAAATTGAATTCAAACCCGGGCAGCCCGCTCTCGGCCACGGTGGGCACATTGGCGAGCGAGTTGTTGCGCTTGCCGGTGCTCACCGCCAGCGGACGCATACGGCCGTCGCGGATCGACGGCAGCGACGCGAGCACCGGCGTGAACATGAAATCGACGCGTCCTGAAATGGTCTCGGTAATAGTCTCGGGCGTGCCCTTGAACGGGATGTGGGTCGCCGAGGTGCCGCTCGCCACCAGAAACTTGGCGGTGTTGACGTGGGTCGCGCTGCCCACGCCGGCCGAGGCGAAGTTGAGTTGCCCCGGCTTGGCTTTTGCGGCTGCTATCAGGTCCTGCACGTTTTTGAACGGGCTGTTGACGCTCACCACCAGCGCATTGGGCAGGTTGGCCAGCGGGATCACGCCGGCGAAATCAGCCAGTGTGTCGTATTGGATGCCGGCGTACATGACCGGATTGACGACATGCCCGGTGGAGACCACCAGCAAGGTGTAGCCGTCGGGATCGCTCTTGGCCACCTGCGCCGCGCCTATGGTGCCGCCGGCGCCCGGCTTGTTCTCGACAATCACCGGCTGGCTCCAGGCGGCGGTGAGCTTTTCGCCCACCGTGCGCGCCATGATGTCGGTTGCGCTGCCGGCGGTGAAAGGCACAATGATCCTGATCACTTTGGCCGGATACGTCTGGCCCAATGCCGAACCAGGAACCGTCAAGGTGAAAACTGAGGCCAGCACGACGGCGGAAAATGCCCCTGCGAATTTGCGTTTGGACGATTTCATGTTCACTCCTTGATTAAGCGGTTTCCCGGTTTTCAGAACAGAAGGGGCGCCATTTTCAACCCTTGGCCGCCCTTAAGGCTTAAGGCTTCATGCATGCAAAACATAATGCTTCGTCCAACTTCCCCCTTATCCCGCCGGGGCTATCCCGGACAGTCGTTCAATCAGCTTCACCGTGGCGATATAGTCGTCGTCGGCATCGCCCATGGCGATACAAGCCTGCATCATCTGCCCCACCAAGGCCGTCAAGGGCATGGCCACGCCGCTTTGCCTGCCAGCGCCGAGTATGAGGTCGAGGTCTTTTTGCATTTGCACGCAGGTGAAGGTCGGCGTGTAGTCGCGGTTTTTCAGTTCATTGACCTTGGACTTTACAATGGGCGAACCGACCGCGCTCGCGGCGACGATGTCCAGCATCTGCCCCCATTCGAGCCCGCCCTTGGTGCCCAGCGCCAGCGCCTCGGCAAACATGCCGGCGGTGCCGGCGATCATCAGGTTGATGACCAGCTTGAGGGTGCGCGCCTGCTCGCCCTCACCGACATAAAACACATTCGGCCCAAAACATGACAATAAGGACGATGTCGCGTCGAAGGCGGCGCGCGGGCCCGAAGCCATCACCGTCAGCGCCGCCTTTTCGGCCATGTGGTTGTTGCCCGACACCGTCACGCGCAAAAAGCCGACGCCGCGTTTTTCGGCAGCCGCCGCCACTTCGGCCGAAACCTGCGGCGACACCGTGCTGGTGTCGATGAAAATCGAGCCTGGCGCCGCGCCCCTCAACACACCGTCATCGGCAAGGGCGATGACGCGCAAGGCGGCATCGTTCGGTATCGAAGAGAAAGTCACATCATTACCGCGGGCGGCCTCGGCCGGCGACGCCGCCTTGTGCGCGCCGCGTGCGACCAGCGCGGAAACACCGGCGTGTGCGATGTCGCAGGCGGTGATGGCATGGCCGGCGGCGAGCAAATGCCCGGCCATCGGCAGCCCCATCTTGCCCACCCCCACCCAGCCGATTTTCATCTTGTCTGCCATGGCCCGATCCGATTCAAGCTTGAAACAACAAAAGCATAAAACCCACTGCCCGAATGGCCATCCGATTGACCATGAATGAAAGCCATTTAATGTTGCCGATTTTAACGGGCCCTCGCCCCCTCATCCCGCGCTTTCAGTGCGCCCTCGCGCGCAGCGCATCCATGATGCGATGGCCGGATGCGACCAGTGCCGCGGTTCTGGCTTCGAGGTTCTTGAACAGCAGTTTGCCGCCGCTTTTTTTCACCTCGCCGGCAACCAGCACGGTATCGATGTTGGCAAGGCTGGTCTGCGTTACCACCGCCGTCACCGGATCGTGCATCGGCTGCATATTAAGATCGCTGGCGCGGATCAGTACCACGTCGGCCTGCTTGCCCGGTGTGAGCGAACCGATGCGCGACTCCTGCTTGAGCATTTTCGCACCCTCGATGGTGATCCAGGCGAGCGCTTCGCGCGCGGTGATGGTCGAGGTGTCGGGCAGCTTGTTCTGCGTCGCCTTGGACTCGGCGTTATCGAAGGCGCGCTGCGAGGCCATGGCCATGCGCGCGACAGTGAACATGTCACCGCCGACGCAGGACTCGAGGTCCACGCCCAGCGACGGTTGCGCGCCCAGCTTGCGCAATCGCCCGGTGATGGCAAAGCCGTGACCCTGGAACATCTCGGTCTCTGGCGTCAGCGAAAAGGTCACCCCTTTGTCGAGCATGAACTGCAACTGCGCGTCGGTGAGGTCGTTGCCGTGCACGATGTTGTTGTTGTCACCGAGCAGGCCGTCACCGGCGAGACGATCCCAGCCATCGGGCACGCGCGCGGCGGCGCCGGCGCAGTGCATGCTGGCGATGAGGCCAAATTCACGCGCGAGCTTGAAGTCATCGACGGCAACATCGTAGGTTGAATAATGCGGCCCGAGGATGGCGAGGCCCAGCGACATCAGGCCGTCCTTGCCGGCAAAGCGCGTCTTCAACAGGCGTTCGACTTCACTCCTCGGATGCGGCACTTCCCAGAAGGGCTTTTGCCCCGGCTTGGGATCGGGTTTGGGCGAGCCGTGGAAAAACGTCGCCCGTATGCCCGACTCGGCGATGCCGTCTATGCCCCGATCGGTGTGCGCCGGGGTCGGGTTGTTGTGGCACCAGTCGGCGAGCGTGGTGGTACCGCAATTGATCTGGTTGAGCGCGCCGACGAGGTTGGCGATGTAGATGTCCTCGGGCGTGAACAGGGTCGCGAGGCCGGCGTGCATGTTCTTGAAATATTCGAGCACCGTCCAGTTGCCGGCCACACCGCGCAGGCCGGTCTGCCAGGTGTGCATGTGCGCGTTGATGAGGCCCGGTATCGCGATCATGCCGGCGGCGTCGATGACGACCGCTCCGGGCGCCTCGAGCTTCGCACCGATGGCGGCGATGCGATCATCCTCGATGAGGATGTCACCGAAGAGGTCACCAACCTTGGCGTCCATCGAAACAATGGTCGCACCGCGGATTATTTTGCGTGTCATGGCAGGCTCCGGTTCAGGACTCGAGTCCGTCGCTCATCTTGACGTCCTCTGCTTTCAAATCGAGGCCGGCGCTGCTGGCGATTTCCTGCAACAAGATGGCGAAATCGACGTTGTCGTGACCGCGACCGACGACATTGGCCACCGACTCGCGCGTCGCCGCTGCGGCGGGCATGGGCACGCCGTGGGCGCGGGCGGCCGCAAGGCCAAGGTCCATGTCCTTCAACAACAGCTTGGGCGTGAATGTGACGTTCTCGAAAGTAAGATTGGTCAACACCGGCGTCTTGTACTTGGTGTACATCGAACCGAGCACGCTGTTGTTGATCGACTCGAGGAAGACGTGGCGCGGAATGCCTGCCTTCTCCGCCAGCACGGTGATTTCGCACAACGACTGGATGATCACACCGAACATGGTGTTGTGGGCGATTTTCCAGACGCGGGCGAGTTCGCCCTCACCCAGGTAGGTCGCGCTGCGACCGAACATTTTCAGGTAGGGCTCGGCAAGCTCGTACTGCGATTTCGGGCCAGAGGCCACCACCGACAGCTTGGCCGCCTTGGCCACCTTGGCGTTGCCCGACACCGGCGCGCAAAGATAGGCGACGCCGCGCTTTTCCAGTTCGGCGCGCACATCGGCCGAACCTTCCTGCGAGATCGACGAGCAATCGACGACCAGTTTGGGCTTACTTGCGCCCGACAGCAGGCCGCCCGCCTCGAACAACACTTCCTTCAGGTCGGCGGTGGTCGACACCATGGTAAAGACAATATCGCAGCCGGCGAGGTCGGTCTTGGCGTCGACGATGACGGCGCCAAATTCGGCCAGCGGCTCGGCCTTGGCGCGGGTGCGGTTCCACACCGCAACCTTGCAGCCGCCCTTGAGCAGGCGATAGGCCATGGCGTAGCCCATGCGGCCCATGCCGATCCAGCCCAGGCTTACTGTTACGTTTGCGTTTGCTGCCATGCTGCCCGTCCTTTCAATGTGTACACCCACCCAGAATTCATGACATCTGCAATTAGTTTTCCAATCCGCCCCCTCCCCTTTAACGCGGGAGGCTTGGGGAGAGGGTGAATGCCAGATCAATCGAATCGGCATGCAGCCCCTCTCCCTGTCCCTCTCCCGCGAGGGGAGAGGGGACGTGCTTCTGTATTTCCCTAAACCGCGTCCGCCGGTGAGATCACTTTTTGCGCCTTGCCGCCATCGGACGGTTTGAGCATAAAATCGAAGTCGGCGGTGTAGAACGGCGCCTTGAGTCCGGCCTTTTTCGCATCCGCTTCCGAGTTATTGCGCTTGAAGTCGACGATCAGCGAGTCCTTGACGCCGAACACCGCGTCCGAATCGAGGTATTTTCCACCCTTGACGAACAGGTGCGTGACGCAGGACTCGTAGCCCTCTGCAGCGACAATGAAATGGATGTGTGCCGGACGGAAGGGATGGCGGCCCATGCGCGTGAGGATGGTGCCGACCGGCCCGTCAGTGGGCACGGGGTAGAACTCCGGCTTGATGGTGCGAAACCAGTAGCGCCCTTCCGAATCGGTATGCAGCTTGGCGCGCAATTGCTTATCTTCGTAGGTGGGCAGTTGCACATCGTAATAACCAACATCATCCGAATGCCAGATGTCGAGCAGCGCATTGGCGAGCGGCTTGCCGTCGGTGCCCAGCACGCGGCCGGACACCAGCGTCGGCTCGCCCTCCCAGTCTTCGGCCATGTTGTCGCCGTTCTTGATCTCGGGCGCGCCGTGCACAAAGAAGGGCCCCAGCACGGTGTTCTCGGTCGCACCGGCGGGGCGCTTGTGGTTGATGGCATCGACCAGCATCGACAGGCCCAGCACATCCGACAACAGGATGAATTCCTGGCGCTTGTTATCGCACTTCTGGCCGGCGGCGGTGAGAAACTTGACGCCCTCGAACCACTCCTCCTCGGTCAGCTCGACTTCGCGCGCGAAGGCGTGCACATGCTTGATCAGCGCGGTGATGACCTGCTTGAAGCGCGGGTCGCTGTCGTTGGCAAGGCGGTTAAGCGCCGACTCGGTCAGCATGTCTTCGGTCGATTTGGCCATGGTGTCTCCAGTTGTGAAATGGTTGGGTTCAGATCGGACGGCGGCCGTGCTCAGCCGGGACGGTGCCCATGCTCAGCCGGGACGGCGCCCATGATAGGCGTCATCCAGCAATTGGCGGATCGCGGCCTTGTCAATGGGCCGCGGGTTGTAATAGGGCGACTGCACGGCGATGTCGGCGGCGCGATCGAGTTCGGACTCTTTCATGCCGATGTCCTTGAGCGCAAGCGGCGCGCCCAGGCTCTTGGCCAGGTCATAGAGCCCGCCCGCCGCGCTGGCGGCACCGGCCAGGCCCAGCGCCCGCGCCACGCGCCCCATCGCATCGGATGAAGCGGCCGTATTGTAGGCCGCGGCATGCGGCAGCACGATGGTATGGGTCTCGGCGTGCGGCAGGTTCCAGGTGCCACCCAGCGTGTGACACAGCTTATGGTGCAGCGCCATGCCCACGGCGCCGAGCACAGCACCGCACAGCCAGGCGCCGTAGAGACAGTCCGAGCGCGCGTCGATATCGGCCGGCGCCCTGAGTACACGCGGCAAGCCCGAAGCCAGGGCGCGTATGCCCTCCTCGGCCATCATGCCCATGATCGGATTGGCGTCCTGGGCGTACAAGCCCTCGACCGCGTGCGCAATGGCGTTCATGCCACTGGTGACTGACAAGCCCACCGGCAGGCCGACGCTAAGCTGCGGGTCGTAGATCACCGTACGCGGCAGCACCTTGCGATCGCGACCGGTTTTTTTCATGCCCCCTTCGGTGATGCCGTAGATGGGCGTCATTTCCGAACCGGCGTAGGTGGTCGGAATGGCCAGAATCGGCAGCGCCGATTCAAGCGCAATGGCCTTGCCCAGCCCCGTGGTCGAACCGCCGCCTATGGCCACGGCGCAGTCGGCGCCAAGGCGCTTGGCCTCTTCGCGCGCTTCGCGCGCCGTCTCGATCGGCACGTGCATCACAGCGCGTGCGAAAACACCGGCGCAACGCGTGCCAAGGCGCCTCGCCACGTCCTCGGCCTGGGCCTTTTGTTCCGGCGTGGACAGCACCAGCGCGCGCGAGGCGCCGAGCAAGTCGAGTTCACGCTCCAGATGCGCAAGCGAGCCGGCGCCAAACACCACGCGACCGGGAAGCTGGGTATAGCCGAATGAATCCATGGGTGCGTCGGTGCGTCCGTCGATAAATGAAAGTTAGTCGGTCAGCTGCCCTGGCCCTGGCCGCGTCCTTCGGTGAGCGGCACGCCGGTAAGGCGCTGCAACTCGTCGAAGCTCAGACCGGGCACCAGGTCGTGGGCATGCAAACCCTGCGCCGTGATGTCGATCACGGCGAGGTCGGTGTAAATGCGGCTGACCACGCCGACACCGGTGAGCGGATAGCTGCACTTGTCGACAATCTTCGACTCACCACTCTTGGTCTGGTGCTCCATCATGATCCACACGCTTTTCGCACCTACGGCCAGGTCCATCGCGCCGCCCACGGCCGGAATCGCATCGGGCGCACCGGTGTGCCAGTTGGCCAGGTCTCCGGTCACCGAAACCTGGAATGCGCCGAGCACGCAAATATCAAGATGGCCGCCGCGCATCATGCCAAAAGAGTCGGCGTGATGAAAAAATGCACCACCGGCCAGCAGGGTCACCGGCTCCTTGCCGGCGTTGATGAGGTCCCAGTCTTCCTCGCCCTTGGGCGGCTTGGGACCCATGCCAAGAATGCCGTTCTCGCTGTGCAGCAAAATCTCGCGTCCCGGCGGCAGGTGGTTGGCCACCAGCGTCGGCAGGCCGATGCCCAGGTTCACATAGGCGCCTTCATACATGTCCTGCGCCACGCGTTTGGCAATGTCGTCGCGACTGCGTTTCGAGATGCTCATGCCGCCTCCTTTGCCACTGCGCCATCGCGCGCAACCCGCACCACGCGCTGCACAAATATGCCCGGCGTGACGATGTTCTCCGGATCAAGCTCGCCCAGTTGGGCGATGTCATAAACCTGCGCGATGGCGAGCTTTGCAGCCGATGCCATGATAGGGCCGAAATTTCGCGCCGCCTTGCGATAGGTGAGATTGCCCCAGCGGTCGCCCTTCTCCGCCTTGATCAGCGCGACGTCGCCGAAAATCGGATATTCGAGCACGTAGTGGCGGCCGTCGATGAGGCGCGTCTCCTTGCCTTTGGCGAGGTCGGTGCCGTAGGCCGTCGGTGTATAAAACGCGCCGATGCCGGCACCGGCGGCGCGCATGCGCTCGGCAAGGTTGCCCTGCGGTACCAGTTCGAGCTCGAGCTTGCCGGCGCGATACAACGCTTCAAACACATGCGAGTCGGCCTGGCGCGGATACGAGCAGATGATTTTTCTGACGCGGCCGGTCTTGAGCAGCGCGGCAAGACCAGTGTCACCATTGCCGGCGTTGTTGTTGACGACGGTAAGGTCGCGCGCACCCTGCGCGATCAGCGCATCGATAAGCTCGCGCGCGATGCCAGCCCCGCCGAAGCCGCCGATCAGCACGGTCGCACCATCCTGCACCCCGGCAAGCGCTGCCTGGAGCGATTCGACTATCTTGTTAACCACGGTGGTTTTCCTCCAGGAACTGCCCGCCCGGAATGCGGCAGCGGGGTCGCATAGTTTAATGCCTGCGGCGCGTGACACGGCACTGTTTTAAACGGTATCGCCCCAAACCTCCCTGCTATGGCGTGCAATGCGCAAATAACGGGTAGCGCATTGCCAAGCGATCTGGCTACTCTGGCTTTCAAATAGTACAAACAGCTGCAAACGGCCACGAACTATTTTAAATGTTCTACATACGAACAAATGTTTGTTATGTGAACAATGTTAATTTGCGTCACCCGCACTGTCAATCGCGCGCCGCAACATTACCCGCCACGACATGAGCGCATGCCAGGCCCTCGACCTGATCCGCAGCAGCACGTTGGCACGTTGGCACGATGCGGCGCACGACGACATCACGCGCCCTTCGTGCTCTTCGTGCTCTTCGTGCCCATCGTGCCCATCGCGCCCAAGGCGGCAACCGCCACGTCAACGCCACATCAACGCCACATCAACACAGCATCAGCACCGCACTTCACACACGCTAGTTGCGCGTGCGCCAGATTTCAGCCCCGTCAACCGCCCATCTTGTACGACAACTCACAGGCTTTTTCATCGCCAAATACTGCCTTGCCACAGTCAACTGCGGTAACCTTCACGTCTTCGTTTTTCCCTTTTTCTTTC
>CAMDRY010000032.1 GCA_945906975.1 Bordetella parapertussis
CACCATCCCAATAGGAATATGTCCAGCGACAAGATCCTGCATTGCAGCAGCACCGCCTTTATATGGAACGTGGGTGATGCTGACTTTTGCTACTGACTTTATCCACTCACCAAGAAGTTGTGGAACCGTTCCATTGCCCGAAGAAGCATATGAAAATTTATCGGGGGACTCTCGTACAAGCGCAATTAGTTCCCTCAGATCTTTAGCGGGGACAGAGGGATGAACCGCCACAGCAAATGCACTCGCGCTTATTGGAGCGACGTGAGTGAAGCTCTTGATAGGGTCATACTGAAGATTAGGCTGCAAAAATGGATTCATGACCAGGCTACCACTATTGCTCATAAAGAGCGTATAGCCATCCGGCGTCGCGCGGGCAACTAATGTCGCTGCTATCGCCCCGGTACCTCCTGGACGATTCTCAATAATAACCTGTTGACCTAAAGACTCTGCGAGCTTCGTCTGAATAATTCTGGCGGCAAGATCGGTTACCCCACCAGGAGGGTCTCCGACTATCATTCGTACCGATTGTGATGGGTACGACTGTGACATCACCGGCGCAGCAAAAATGGTAATACCGAGACCAATTACGATCCTAATAAAAAATCCTCTACCGGATCCTTTTGCCATATTACCCTCCGAGTTGTTCTTGAGATTGCCAAATTATCAGTACGAACATCAGTGATAGGTTGGATCCTTACCAGGTTAGGGGCAAATTACAACTGCCACGCTGAGAACTTGACCACCAACTGGGGGACCCCTCCAGAGCTACAGACTTCAGAATTGTATAACATGGTGAGCGCGGGGCCGTGGGCATGTCGCCGAAGAAGCGGATGGTGCCGCGCCGCCCTTGCGCCCCAAAGCCACCTCCCTCCTCGGAAAGCATTCACGGCAACAAAAGGTTGTCCATGAGGCAGTACACCCCCGCACGGCACTAACCGGTTTCCGAAAAAAAACCACGCCCGTACAACAGGAATAGCAAAAAGCCCAGCATGGACGGAATGCACCCCAATAAGCCCATCGGTGAATATTAACAGGGTGATGCGCATGCATGGCGTTACCGTGTTGGTGAATTTCGTATAGTGTGCGACCTGGTTGACGGAGAACTCGTGGTATACGTGATCCGCGTGGGCCATCGACGCGAGGTTTACCGCTAAGCACATCTGCTGGAAACCCCCGCCAGTCGTGCCTTTCCAGCCAATGCCCCTGCTAGGGCATCGCGTTAGCCACCCGCTCCGGCGTCAGCGGCAAATCGCGCGCCCGCACGCCCAGCGCATGAAACAGCGCATTGCCGATGGCAGCTGCGGTCGGCCCTGCCGCGCATTCGCCGGTGCCCAGGCCCGGCATGTCGGGCTGGTTGAGCAGCACGACTTCGATCTCGGGCACTTCGTCGAACTTGAGGATGGGGTAGGTCTCCCAGCTGCGCGAGGTGATGCGCTCGGTGTCCCATTGCAGGGCTTCCTTGAGCGTCCAGCTGATGGCCTGCACCACACCGCCTTCAATCTGATTGTTCAGGCCGTCGGGGTTGATGATGAGGCCGGGATCGACAGCCGCCACCACACGCTTGACACGGATTTTCTCGCTCACTTCAACTTCGGCGACCACGGCGCAATAGGCGGAGAAATTTTTGTAGCGGCCAAAGCCCATGCCCATGCCATGCGCCCCATCACTCGTCGCACCCGGTTTCCAGCCTGCCGCCTTGGCCGCCGCTTCGATGACAGCGCGGGCGCGCGGGTCGGCCTGGTGCTGCAGCCTGAACGCGACCGGGTCGATGCCCAGCTGCGCCGCGAGTTCATCGAGGAAGGATTCGATGGCAAAAATATTGGCGTAAGCGCCGAGGGTGCGCAGCGCCGACACGCGCAGGGGCATGTCGGCGATGAAGTTGTAGGCGACCTCGTGCTTGGGGATGTCGTAAAGCGGCACGGCGTTGCGGTCGGCGCCGCCCGCGGGCAAGGGCATGTCTTTGGCCGGTGGCACCGGCACCGGCGGGTCCATGTGCCAGGCGGCCAAGAGGTTGATGCCCTCGGCCCAGCCGGGGCGCTTGATGTGGGTGTGGCTCCAGATTTCGTGATGCCACTCGACAATGCGCTTGTCCGCATCAAGGCCTGCATTGATTTTTACCACCATGGCAGAACCTGCGGGCGACCAGACCAGTTCATCTTCGCGCGTCCACTGCAGCAGGACCGGCCGGCCGCAGGCGCGCGCGAGTAGCGCGGCGTCAAGGGCCACGTCGTCGGCGCTGTTGTGGCCGTAGCAGCCGGCGCCGTCGCGGTGAATGACCTCGACCTCGGCGTTGGTAAGGCCCATGACCTTGGCGATCTGCCCGCGCAAATGATGCGGCCCTTGCGTGTGCGACCAGATGCTGAGTTTGCCGTCCTTGAACTCGGCCAGCGCGCAGGCCGGACCGATGGAGGCGTGGGCAATGTAGGGCCGCGAGTAGGTGGCGGCATGGCGCGTGACAACGGGTTTTTTATCAGCCGCCTGCTTGGTACTGGTGATGCTGCGTGTGCTGGGCAGCGCCGGCAGCACGCTGGTGATTTCACCGGGGGCCGGCAACTTGGGCGCTGCACTCCATGTGGCGGCTAGGCGCGCGGCCTCGAGCGCCTTCAACACCTGCTCTTCCCGTTCAGCGGCGATGGCGACAAAGCTGCCGCTGACAAACACATGCACCACGCCGGGCAGCGCACGGATGTTGGCCGCATCGAGCGAGACCAGTGTGGCGAACTGCGCCGGCGGACGCAGGATGCGGCCGTAGACCATGCCGGGCAGCTCCATGTCTTGCACATAGGCGGCACCGGTGAGCTTGGCGGTGATGTCGCGGCGCGCGGCGTCCTTGCCGACAATGCGGTACTGCGCCGCAGGCTTGGGCGCGGCGCGGCCGGTCGCCTCGACGGCAAGGTTCACGTCGGCGGCGAGATCCCAGTAGCTGGTCTTGAGGTCGGTGCCGGGCATCTCGATCTGGCCCTCGCGCACGCGCAGTTCGGCGGCGCTGACTTCAAAGCGTTTTGCCGCAGCCTCGACAAACAGCAGCCGCACTTCGGCGCAGGCGAGGCGCATGGACAGGCCGCCCACTTCGATAGACTGGCTACCGGCGGTGTACCACTCATCGGGGGACACGCGCGTGTCGCCGGGCACGCTGGACAGTTGCGAGAGCGACACATCGAGCTCCTCGGCGGCGATTTGCGCGATGGCGGTAACAATGCCCTGGCCCAGCTCGACCTTGCCGCTGAAGACCGTGACGGTGCGGTCCGGGTTGAAACGCACCCAGCTTGTCAGCCTGGGATTGGTCTTGAGGCTTTGCGGCAGCACCACGTTCGGAACGGCGCTCATGCCGCGCCCCGGGCCACGCGCTTGATGGCGCGCAGCACGCGCACATGGGTGCCGCAGCGGCACAGGTTGCGGTCAAGCGCTTCGATGATTTGCTCGTCGTTGGGTTGGGGGTTGGCGATCAGCAGCGCTTGGGCCGACATGATGATGCCATTGATGCAGTAGCCGCATTGCACCGCCTGCTCGTCAATAAAGGCCTGCTGCAGCCTGCCCGGCGCTTCGGCTGAGCCCAGGCCTTCTATGGTGGTGATGTCGTGCCCGGGCGCCGACCACAGCGGCGTGTCGCAGGACTGCACCGCCTTGCCGTCGATGAGCACGGTGCAGGCACCGCACTGGCCTTCGCCGCAACCAAAGCGCGTGCCCTTGAGTTTGAGGTCATTGCGCAGGATGTAGAGCAACGGCGTGTTGGGTTCGGCGCTGACGGTGTGGGTATGGCCGTTGACCTTGAGGGTGAAACTTTGTGGCATGAGAGTATTCCCTTTGGGTTCGATTTACGGAACCGGCTTAAAAATTTATCCCCCCCGATGTCATTGCGAGGAGCAGGGCGACGAAGCAATCCCGTGGCGCGACATGAAACGCCACGAGAGCGACGGGATTGCTTGGCTACGCTCGCAATGACAAAAAAACGAAATGACAGCTTAAGGCAATGAGTCGTTCAGTTCAGAAATGCCCTGATCTCTTTCACCAGCGTCTCGGGTTGCTCGAGCATAGGGCAGTGGCCAGAGTCGGCGATGTCCTTGTAAATGGCGCCGGGAATGGCCTTGGCGACCTCGCGCGCGAGCGCCGGCGGCGTGGTGAGGTCGAGCGCGCCGCACATCACCAGGGTTTTGTTGCGGATGCCCGGCAGCCCGGGCTTGAGGTCCATGGTCGACAAAGCGAGGCAGGCGCGCGCGAAGCAGCCGGCGTCCGCCGGGGCGAGTTTGGCTTTGCGATGGGCGACCACCTCGGGGTGCGCGGTCTGGAATGCAGGCGGGAACATGCGGCCGATGGCGGTGTCCAGAACGGCGCTCATACCGGCCTCGCTTACCTTGGCGGCCATGCCCCGAAAGGGCACGCGCGCCGCTTCGGGGAAGGCCGGCACGCAGTCGGCGACAATGAGGTTTTTGAATTTTTTGCCGTGGCGGATGGCCAACTCCAGCGCGACAAAGGCACCAAAGCCGTTGCCGAACACATCGGTGGTCGCCGGCAGCCCGAGCGCCTCCATCACCTTGGCCACATGATCGGCCACCTCGCCAACCGAATTGAGCACCAGCGGCGCCGATGCGCCGAAACCGGGCAGGTTGATGCAGGTAACGCGACGGTTTGCCGCCAGCACCGGCCGCACCCTGTCAAACACCGTCAGCTCGGTAAGCAGCGAGTGAAGCAGCAACAGGTCGGTACCGGAACCCGCTTGCGTGTATTCGACCTTGAAGCGGCCTTCTTCGAGCATGGACATGGTGTGTTTTCCTGTTGATGATTGCTAACAGCGTGATAAGCGGATTTTCGTAAAGCTTTATCAATTCCTTCCCTCTCCCCTAGTGGGGCGAGGGCGTGATTTGGTCACAACATAAAAGGCGTCGCAATAAGGTCGATCTCAGTAAATGCCAAGATGCGCGTGCAGCAGGTCGGGTTTCTCGCGAACCTCGGCGGCAGGACCGTCGTGGACAACACGGCCGGTGTTAAGGATGACCACGTCGTCGGCGACGCGCAGGGCGAGCGCGGTGTTCTGCTCGACCAGCACGATGGAAAAGCCCTGCGCCTTGAGCTTGAGTATGGTCTCGCCCACTTCCTGCACGATCAGCGGCGCGAGGCCCTCTGAAGGTTCGTCCATCAGCAGCACGCGCGGGTTGGACACCAGTGCGCGGGCGATGGCAAGCATTTGCTGTTCGCCGCCCGAGAGCGAACCGGCGGCCTGTTGCTGGCGTTCGCCGAGGCGGGGAAAGGTATCGAACACGTCGCGCATTGTCCATTCCCTGGCCACCTCGCCCACCGGCTTGCGCTGCGCGACAATGAGGTTTTCATACACGCTCAGGTTCGGGAAAATACGCCGGCCCTGCGGCACGAGGCCGACGCCGCGACGCGAAATCACCTCGGGCGACAGGCGCGCGATCTGCTCGCCATAAAACCTGATGTCGCCGTCGCGCGGGCGCAGGAAGCCGATGATGGCATTCATGCAGGTGGTCTTGCCGGCGCCGTTGCGTCCGAGCAAGGCCAGCACCCGGCCTTTTTTCAGGCTGAAGGACACATCGTGCAGCACATGGCTGTCACCATAGAGCGCATTGACACCCTCCAGCGACAGCACCGTATCGGTCACGCGGTTCTCATGCGCCAAGGTAGACCTCCCGCGTGCGCGGATGCGCCACCACTTCGGCGCGGGTGCCCTCAACAATGACCTTGCCATAATGCAAGAGCGTGATGCGCTCGGCGAAGGACAGTGCCGTGTCCATGTCATGCTCGATCATGATCACGGTGATGTCGCGCGGAATGGCGGCGAGCAGCGCCTGCACAGACTGGCGCTCTTCCTGGGACAGTCCGGCGAGCGGTTCGTCGAGCAGCAGCAGCCGGGGGTTCTGCGCCAGGGCCATGGCGATTTCGACGCGGCGCTTTTCACCGTAGGACACCTGCGCCAACGGGCGCTCGGCGGCCGACTCAAGGCCGACGCGGGCGAGCACCCCGCGCGCCTTCTCATAGAGGTCGCGCCGGCGCGACAGCGGGCGCAGCGCGTCCCAGCGCGAGGGCGACAGCCCGAGCATGGCCAGCACGACGTTGTGCGCCAGCGTGTCCTTGGGGAACAGCGTGATGATCTGAAAGGTGCGCGCAAGGCCGCGCTGTGCGCGCTGGTCGGTGCGCAAACGGGCGACTTCTTCGCCAAAGAGTTTGATCGAACCCTGGTCGGCGCGCAGGTCGCCGGCGATCAGGTTGAACAGCGTGGTCTTGCCGGCGCCGTTGGGGCCGATTATCAGGCGGCGCTCACCGGCGGCGATGGAAAGCGAGACGTCATTGGTCGCCGGCAGCCCACCGAAGGCCTTGCGCAGGCCGCGCACTTCCAGTGCCAGCTCGGCGTTTTGCGTCATTGCCGCACTCATACGTGCCTCCGGGCGAAGCGAACCCACAGCCGCTTGAAACCGGGCACCAGGCCATCGGGCATGAACAGCACAATCAACAAAAAGACGAAACCGAGCAGCATAGTCCAGCGCTCGACAAAGGCCGAGACGTAGTTTTTGAGCAGGATGACGACGATCGCGCCCACCACCGGGCCGACCAGCGTACCGGTGCCGCCGGCAATGACCATCAGCAACACTTCGGCCGAGTTGGTAAGGGCGAGCGAGGCCGGATGAATGAACTTGTGATAGTAGACGTACAGCAGGCCGGACACTGCAGACCAAAAGCCGGCGGTGATGAAGGTGACATAGCGCACCATCCAGACGTTGTGACCGAGCGCAAGCATGCGCCGCGGCTGATCGCGCGTGCCGCGCAGCACCGCGCCAAAAGCCGAATAGGCAAAGGCGGCGATGCAGGCGATGGACACGATGCTGACGAGCAGCGTGAAATAGTAGAACGGGATCGCACCGGTCAGGTCGATGCCAAAGGGCATGGGGCGCGTCAGGCCGGACAGGCCGTTGTCGCCATTGGTGACCGAGACCCAGCGAAAGGCCAGGCCCCACAACACCTGCCCCAGTGCCAGCGTGATCATCAGGAAACCGATGCCCGAGGCGCGCAACGCGATCAGCCCGAACAGCGCTGCCATAAGCGTGGTGCCCAGCACAGCCAGCGGCGCCGACAGCAAGTGGCCCATGCCGAACTTGAGAAACAGCCAGCCCGACAGGTAGGCCGACACGCCCATATAGGCGGCATGCCCGAGCGAGGTGAGCCCGCCGTAACCGACCAGCAGGTTGAGACTCAGCGCAAACACCGCTGCGATGAGAATCTGGCTCGACAGGTTGATGTAGTAATCGCCCGCAACCAGCGGAATCAGCGCCGCGAGCGCCGCGCAAGCAATGAGGGCGGTGCGATTCATGCGCGCTAAGCCCCAATGCGCCCGAACAGCCCGCGCGGCCGTATCGCCAGCACGATGATCATCGGCAGGAACAGGATCATGTAGGCGAGGTCGGGGAACAGCGTCTGGCCGAAGGTGTAGATGAAACCGATGATGAAGCTGCCGACAAAGGCACCGCCGAGGCTGCCGACGCCGCCAAGGATGACCACCACCAGCGCCAGCGGGAGCATGTCGGTGTCCAGGCCCGGGTAGACCGACAGGATGGGGCCGCCAAGCACGCCGCCGACACCGGCCAGAAAGGATCCGAGGCAAAACACCATGGTGAACAACGCCGACACCGGAATGCCGACACCGCGCGCCATTTCCATGTCATCGACGCCGGCGCGAATCATCGCACCAATGCGGGTTTTTTCAAGCAACAACCACAGCGCGATGGCAAACACAATGGCCACGCCGACCACCGCCACACGATACTTTGGGAAGGCCACTTCGTCGATGCGGAAAACACCCTGCAAGAATTCGGGGGAGGGCAGTTGCTGCGGGTCGCCCGTCCACAACAGCAGGCAGCCGTCGGCGATGATAAAGGCAATGCCCAGCGTGGCAAGAACTTGCGCCAGCGGATTGCCCGATAAACGGCGGATGACAAAACGCTCGATCAGCCCGCCCAGCAGCGCCACCGCGAGCCCGGCCGCGACCATGGCGACACCAAAGGGGTAGCCGGCGCGCAGCACCGACAGGCCGACATAGGCGCCAAACATGAAGTAGGCGCCGTGCGACAGGTTGGCGATGCGCATCAGGCCGAAGATCAGGGAGAAGCCGGCCGACAGCAAAAACAGCAGGCCACCCAGCGAAAGGCTGTTGAGGCTCTGGATCAGCCAGAAGGCAAGGGGCTTGTCGAACATTAACCGTTGAACGTTAAGCGTCGCGTATCGGAAGTTAAGTGTCTAATGTTAAGTGTTACGTGTTACGCGTTAGGTATTGAACGCGATGTGTTGCCGCCGATGCCGGCAAACAAAAAGGCCGTGCGGGCCGGAGTGCGGGCGCGCACGGCATGGCTGGGTCAAAGATCAGGGTTCGAGAAACTTCGAAGCGGGCACGTCGCGCGAATACACCGGTGCGGCGAGGAATTCCTTCGGGTTGTAGGTCCAGAACTGGCTGACATTGGGATAGGTCTTGAGCACGACGTTAACGAGTTTGCCGTTCCTGCGCTCGACTTTGCGGATGTAGATGTTTTCCACCGGATTGCCGTAGCCATCGACCTTCCAGGTGCCGCGCGGATCGTTGATCGGGCCCGGATTGCGCAAGGCCTTCATGAAGGCCTCCTTGTCCTCGACCTTGCCGTTCACCGCCTTGACCGCCATTTCAAGCAACACGCCGGCCGAGTAGGTGCCCAGGGTGTAGTAACCCGGGTCGGCGCCAAATTCCTTATTCGCGGCGGCGACAAACCGCTTGCTCTCCGGCGTGTCAAGACCGGCGGCGTAGAAGCTGCCGCTGATCACGCCCAGGGCTTCGTCGCCCATTTGCTTGAGGATGCCCTCGTCGGTGGTGGTGCCGCTGCCGAGCACCGGCGTCTTGATGCCGTATTCACGCAGCTGCTTGAGAAAACGCAGGCCGGTGGCACCGGCAAAGCCGGCGTAGATCGCGTCGACCTTGGTCTTGAGCTGGCCGATATAGGAGCCGTAGTCGGCGACGTTGAGCGGCGGCCAGAGTTTTTGCACCACCTTGCCGCCGGCGTCCTCGAATGCGCGCTGGAAGCCCGATGCCGTCTCATGGCCATAGGCAAAATCATCGGCGATGATGGCAACGCGCTTGTACCCGAGCGTCTTTGCGGCGTAATCGCCGACCGGGTAGTTCACCTGCGCCGAGCTGCATGAGGTGCGCACAAACCAGGGATTGGGTTTGCGCTGCGTGAGGTCTTCGGCGGCCGCCGACGGGGAAATGATGGGCGTCTTGCTCTGGGCGATGTAATCGTCGATGGCCAGCGCCTCGAAGGCGGCGAGCGGCCCGATGATGACGTGCACCTTATCGCGCTCAACCAGCTCCTGCGTCTTGGTCTTGGCGCCGACCGGGTTGCCGCCGGTGTCGGCGACGATCAGCTCGACCTTGCGCCCGCCTATCATGCCGTTGCGTTCTTTGAGGAAAAGCTGGATTCCCTCTTCCATTTGCTTGCCGCCGGCAGCGAGTGCGCCCTGGCGCACGGTGAGAAAGCCAACGCGGATGGGCGCGCTCTGGGCCTGTGCCCAAACCGGAAGCGCCGAAGTCGCGGCCAAAGCGGACGATGCCGCCAGAAAGGTTCTACGGGACATGGTTTCTCCTCCTGAGAGTTGACGATTTGTTCTGCCGGAAAAGGCAGCTGCCGTTGCGACTGTTATTTATAAGGTGATCATTACGGCTGATGAATAGTAGCACTTGGCATACTACCGTCAACTGGCCCCAAACCGTGGGAAACCGCGCGGCCGGGAATAAACAGGTGGGTGCAAAAGATCGCGAGCAAAACCGGTCCACGGCTCAACCCAAAAGCCGCAATCGGCAGCGCGGCAGATCAGGTAGTGGCGCCGCACGCCGCCTGGAAACGCCCGTCTGGCGCGCATTTCCAGCCATCACACCGCGCAATAGCGTTCCTGTATCGCCTTGTCGGCGAGCAAGTTCGCCGCCGTGTCGTGGTGCACGATCACGCCCTGGTCCATGATGTAGGCACGATCGGAGATGGACAGGGCGCGCTCGACGTTCTGCTCGACCAACAGGATGGTCGTGCCCTCGCGTTTCATTTGTGCGAAAAGCGCAAACATCTCATCCACCAGCAGCGGCATGATGCCCTCAGAGGGTTCGTCGAGCAGGATCATTTTCGGCGAGGCCATCATGGCACGGGCGATGGCGAGCATTTGCTGCTCCCCGCCCGACAGCGAGGTGCCTTCCTGGTCGAGGCGTTCTTTGATGCGCGGAAAGGTGCGCGCGATGCGCTCGATCAGTTCGTTCTCTTGCTTGCGCTTGGCCGAGGCGATCAGGCCTAGGCGCAGGTTCTCGCGCACGCTCAGGCCGGGGACAATGCGCCGCTCCTCGGGAACATAGGCGAGGCCGAGATGAAAGCGCGTGTGCGCCGGGTCGGGGAGGATTTCCCTGCCGTCAAAAAACACGCTGCCCTGTCGCTTGGCGACCAGACCCATGATGGAACGCAGCGTAGTTGTCTTGCCGGCGCCGTTGCGGCCCATCAGCGTGACGATCTCGCCGGCCTTCACCTCCAGCGCTACGCCCTGTATGACATGGCTGCGGTCGTACCAGGCGTTAAGATTTTCCAGCTTGAGCATGCTCAGACGGACTTTCCAAGGTAGACGCGCTTTACTTCGTCGTTGTTGCGTATGTCCTGCGGCGTGCCATCGGCCAGCAGCTCGCCGTGATGCAGCACGATCAGGCGCTCGCAGATGCCCATGACCAGCTTCATCTTGTGCTCGACCAGGATTACGGTGCGCTCGGCGGCAAGACTGGTGATGAGGTTCATCATCACGCCGGTCTCCTCGGGCGACATGCCGGCGGTCGGCTCATCGAGCAGCAGCAGGCGCGGCTCACAGGCAAGCGCCATGGCCACCTCGAGGCAGCGCTGCTGGCCGTGCGCGAGATCGCGCGCCGGGCGCAGGCGCACGTCGGCAAGACCGACGCGCTCGAGCAGCGCATCGGCGCGCCCGACCAGTTCCGTCATCGATTCGCGCGGCGTGAAGAGGTTGAAGCGCGAATGCCTCATCTGCACCGCCACGCGCACGTTCTCGTGCGCCGTGAGTTGCGGAAAGACATTGGTGATCTGAAAGGACTTGGCGATGCCCATGCGCGCGAACTCGTGCTGCGCGCTGCCGGTGATGTCGCGGCCCCGGTAACACACCTTGCCGGCGGTGGGCGCAAGCGCCCCGGTAAGCACGTTGAAAAAAGTGCTCTTGCCCGCGCCGTTGGGGCCGATGATGGCGGTCAGCCTGTCGTCGCTGAATTCGACCGACACATTGTGCAGGGCGGCGAAGGAACCGAAGTTCATCGTCACCTTCTCCACCGCGAGGATAGGTGTCTTCACCGGCGCACCCTCATCGACGTACCCAATGCAGTATCGAGCCCCAGACGCCGCGCGGGAAAAACAGCACGAACAGGATGAAGATCACGCCCACCAGCAGCTGCCAGTACTGCGTGATGTTGGTGGCCTCGTCCTCAATCAAGAGCAGCATGGCCGCGCCAACGAAAGGGCCGAAGAAGGTGCCCATGCCGCCAAGCAGGCTCATCATCACCACATGCCCCGAGGTGAGGTAGTGCAGCGAGTCGATGGGCACGATGGAAAGATGCAGCGCGCGCAGCGCACCGGCGAGGCCGCAAATGCCCGCCGACAGCACAAACACCAGCAGCTTGGTGCGCGCCACGTCGTAGCCGCAGGCGGCCGCGCGCTTGTCGTTCTCGCGAATAGTCTCTATCACCGCGCCAAAGGGCGAGGCGAGGATGCGCGACACAAACCACAGCGCCGCGGCGACGAACACCAGGATGACGTAGTACTTGGTGGTCGGGTTGAGGAAGTCGAGGGTGAAACCGAACACATCGAGCGCCTCGACCTTGACGCCGCGCAGGCCGTTTTCGCCGCCGGTGAATTTTTCAGCCTTGTAAAAGGCGTAGTAGACGCATTGCGCCAGCGCCAGCGTGACCATGGAAAAGTAGATGCCGCGGGTGCGGATGGCAAGATAGCCGATACCAAGGCCTATCAGCGCGGACAGCGCAACGCCGACGGGGATGGCCAGCCACCAGGCCCAGCCAAAGTGCACCATGACGATTCCCGCGCCGTAGCTGCCGGCGCCAAGAAAGGCGGCGTGTCCGAAGGACAGCAAGCCGGTGTAGCCAAACAGCAGGTTGAAGCCCACGGCGTAGAGGCCGAAGATCAGGATGTTCACCGCCAAGGCCTCGTAGGGCATCAGCCAGGGGAACACCACCAGGAACAGGATCACCGCCGCGACGCGGTGGCGTTCAATGAGATCGAAGAGGTCGCGCATGGCCGCCCTTCTAGCTCATCAGGCCGGTGCGGCCGAAAAAGCCCTGCGGCCGGAACATCAGCACCAGCGCCATCAGCACGAAAATCGACAACTCGGCAAGGTCGGGAAAATAAAGCGAGGTGATGCTGTAGACCATGCCCACCAGCAGGCCCGCGACCACCGCGCCGGGCAGCGAACCCATGCCACCGACCACGGTGACGACAAACGATTCGGCCAGCACGGGAATGCCCATTTCCGGGTTCACCGCGCGTATCGGCGCGGCGAGAATGCCCGACACGCCGGCAATGGCGGTGCCCAGGCCGAAGATGATCAGCCAGACG
Organism: Bordetella parapertussis; assembly: GCA_945906975.1. The sequence goes on from CAMDRY010000032.1 coordinate 12,630, forward strand.
CGTGACACATCAATGCCCAGCACACGGACGATTTCCGCGTCGCGCGCGCCGGCGCGGATGATCAGGCCGTATTTGGTTTTTTCGATGAACAGCCATAGCGCAAAGACGATGGCCGCGGTGGCGCCGATGAGGAACAAGCGGTATAGCGGAAAGTGGCCGACGCCGATGTCTACTGCACCGCGCAGCGCAGCCGGCGTGCCTATGGACAGGCCGTCGATGCCGAAGATCATGCGAATGAGGTCGATGAACACATACGACAAGCCGAAGGTCAGCAGCAGCGGATAGTCGATGCCGCGGCCGTACAACGGCCGCACCAACACACGCTCGGTCAGCAGGCCGATGGCACCGACAATCAGCGGCGCCGCCGCAATGGCCAGCCAAAAATTACCGGTCTGGCCCAGCACCCAGACACCGGCGTAGGCGCCGACCATGAAGTAGGCGCCGTGGGCGAAATTCACCACCGTCAGCATGCCAAAAATCAGCGACAAGCCGATGGCCAGCAGCACGTACACCGAGCCCAGGGCGATGCCCGTGACCACTTGCAGCAGGAAGAGGTTCAGATCAATCATCAGGGAAGGTGCGCCGCCGCCAACGCCCACCTGCGCCGGCGGCGGGAATCCGCACCGGTCCCGCCCGCAAGGGCGGGGCCGGCGACAAGACTCAGCCGCGGAATCCGAGCTCCTGGCAGCTACGCAGGTTTTTCTCGTCCGGCTTGTCAATGCCGACAATGTTGAACACGTCGTTCTTGTCCTTCATGCCCTTGGACTTGGACTCGATGATCAACACCGATTGCACCGATTGGTGGTCGCAGTTGCGATAGTACTGCGGGCCCTTGAAATAGTCGTACTTGAGATCGCGCATGGCGGCGACGACCTTGTCGGTCTCGGTGGTGCCCGCATTCTTGACCGATTGCAGCACGGTGCGCACGCCCGAGTAGCCAAGCGCGCCGTAATCCGAGGGCACGCCGCCGTTGTAGGCCTTGCGGTACTTGTCGTTAAACACCTTGGCGGCGGGTGTCGTGCTCTCCATGCCCCAGTAGTAAGAGGTGCCGCCGACCACGCCCTCGAACACATCGGCGCCCCCGGCCATGCGCGCGGTGAACAGCAGCACGGGCGTGACGATGCGCGTGGTCGACTTGAGACCGAAGTCGGTGGCCTGCTTGGTGGCGTTAAGCATGTCGCGGCCGAAGTTGCACATCACCAGCACGTCGGGCTTGAGCGACTGGATGCGCGGCAGGAAGGCCGAGTAGTCGGACGCGCCGATCGGATGGCGGATGTCGGCCAGCGTCTCGATGTTGAAGGCCTTGCCCGCGCGCTGGAAGCCGCGCACCATTTCATGGCCATAGGCGTAGTCGGCGGTGAGGAAAACCACGCGCTTGCCGTATTTGGGGAACACATAGCGGCCGACGGCACTGGCGGTGATGTGCGGGTTGAGCGCCTCGTGGAAAGTGTAGAGACTCCAGTCCTTGAGCTCGTTGATGGCGTCCGACTGGCTGATCGAGTTGAACAAGACCTTGCGTTCCTTGGTCACGTTGTTGATCGACAGCTGCACAGCGGCAGACAGTGAGCCGACGATGTAATTGACCTTGTCTTTTTCGATCAGCTCGAGCGTGCGCGTGGCCGCCTCACCCGGGTTGAGCTTGTCATCGCGCACCAGCAGTTCGGCCTTGCGACCCTTGAGTCCGCCGGCGTCATTGAATTCCTTGATGGCGAGCTCGGCGCACCGCACCTGGTCCTGGGCCTCGACCCCATAGGGGCCGGTGAGCGGCACCGGGAAGCCAATGCGGATGGGGGCCCCTTGCGCCCTTGCGATATTGAACGAGAACGGCGAGACGGCTGCCGCGGCGGCAGCGCCGGCGATGATTTTGCGGCGCGTGGTGTTCGGTTTGTTCATGCTGTCCTCCTGGGTTGGGCCTGCTGGTTTGCTGCGCTTATTTGCTCTTGTGCAGCGAGTCTACTTCATCCGTACCGTCTCGCCAATCTCGGCTCTGCCGTTTGGGCGGTTAAGCATTTTAGGCCTGACCTCCAGGGCCTGGGGCCGATCACGGCAATGCCGCTCCGGGACCCATAGCGGGAACCGACCCGAAGCCGATACAATAAGCGCGGCGGCGGCCTCAATCGCCGCATCCGGCGTCAGTTTGGGGGAAACGGGAGCGGTATTTCTGGAAAATGGGATGGGATTCATATCCGACCTTGATTTTTGGGTGTGACCTTTGGGTGTGACATTTGGTGTGACATTTGGTGTGAC
>CAMDRY010000033.1 GCA_945906975.1 Bordetella parapertussis
GGCGTTCCCTTCACCCTGTCAACCATGAGCATCTGCTCCATCGAAGATGTGGCGGCGCACTCATCCGAGCCTTTCTGGTTCCAGCTCTACATGATGAAGGACCGCACGTTCATCGCCAACCTCATCGACCGCGCCAAAGCCGCAAAATGCTCGGCACTGATGCTCACGCTTGACCTGCAAATACTCGGACAGCGCAATAAAGACCTCAAAAACGGCCTGTCGGCACCGCCCAAGCTCACGCTCGCCAACATCGTCAACATGATGACCAAGCCGCGCTGGTGCCTGGGGATGCTGGGCACGCCGCGGCGCGGCTTCGGCAACATTGTCGGCCACGTCAAGGGCGTTGGCGACATGTCCTCACTGTCGGCCTGGACCGCGACGCAATTCGATCCGGCGCTGTCCTGGGCCGATGTGGAATGGGTCAAGCAGCGCTGGGGCGGGAAACTGATCTTGAAGGGCATCCTTGATGTCGAAGACGCGAAGCTTGCAGCCAAGAGCGGCGCAGATGCGCTGATCGTATCCAACCACGGCGGACGCCAGCTCGACGGCGCCTCATCCTCGATCGCCGCGCTGGCGCAGATCGTCGACGCCGTCGGCAAGGATATCGAAGTGTGGATGGACGGAGGCATACGCTCCGGCCAGGACCTGCTCAAGGCAGTTGCCCTGGGTGCAAGGGGAGCGCTGATAGGCCGCTCCTACATCTATGGCCTGGGCGCAATGGGAGAGGCCGGTGTGACCAAGGCGCTGCAACTCATCGCCAACGAACTGGACATCACCATGGCTTTTTGCGGCCACCGCGACATTACCCATGTCGACAGGAATATCCTGCTGCCCGGAACGTTCTGACGGACTGAAAAACCTCGCCCCTAAAGGCTTTCAGCGGCAAATGGCCGGCCTGGTCCGGGCAGACCCTGACTACTGCGCCACCAGCCCGAATACCGCGAACAGGTTGTGCGGATCGGTCCACACCTTTTCGCAATTGAAATGCGCCGTCTCGGCAAGCGCGCGAAATTCATCCACTGAATATTTACAGGCGATGCCGGTCTGGATACGTTCCCCTACGCGAAAGTCAAAACGCTGCCCGGCGATGCGCACAAATTGGGAATAGTCACTTTCGATATGCGTTTCCACCCAACCGCGCGCCGCATCGTAACTCGCGCCGTAGCGAAAGCGCCGCATCTGAAAATCGGCGCCAAGTTCCCGGTTAATGCGCTCGAGCAGGTTAAGGTGATAGGCTGCGATGACCCCGGCCGGGTCGTCACATGCGGCGCCGAGCATGTTCCAGTCTTTTTTCAGGTCCACCCCGATCAGCAACACCCCACCCGGCCCGACCAGGCGGCACGTCATGGCGAGAAATGCCTGCGCCTCGAAGGGCGTAAAGCGCCCCACTGCCGCGCCCGGATAAAACACCGCCTTTTTCTGCAACTGCAATCCGGCGAACTTGGGCAGGACGAGACCGCGCGCGTAGTCTGCGACAAGGCCGCTAATATTCATCTTGGGGAAATCAGCAAACAGGCGCGCCCCGAACAGTCGCAATAGATCCCCGTCGGCCTCGATGGGCACATACAGCGGCGGTCGCACCGCATCGATTAGCAACCGACTGCGCGCTTCGGCGCCGCAGCCAAACTCCATCAACTGGCAGGCCGGGCCGAGCAACAGGGCGATGGCCCGCGCGTTCTCGCGCAGGATGCCGGTTTCCGCGCGCATGGCGTAATAGCCGGGAAGCTCGCACACACGGGCGAACAGCATTTCAGCGCGCTGATCGTGCATGTAGCGCGCGGGAATGACCTTTTCCTTTGCGGCAAGACCTTGCAGGACGTCTTCGAGAAAACCTCCGGACGGGGACGAGAGATCGTAAAAACGCAGTATCCCGCCCGGCTCACCGGGGACGCGTGCCGCTTCCATCTCGCGTTGGCGCGTTGGCGCGTTAGCCGCCGCTTTCATCGCCGCCGATTTGAGCAGCTTTTTGCGTCGCTACAATGTGCGGAGACGCCTCCAGCCACTTGCGGACACGGTTGGCATCGGCGATGCGCGTCATCTTGCCCAACGAGTCGAGCAACACGATGATCACCGGACGGGCCTTGAGCGTGGCCTGCATCACCAGGCAACGGCCCGCCTCGTTGATGTAGCCGGTTTTGGAAAGACCGATATTCCAGCCTTCGTTGGACACCAGGCGATTGGTGTTGCGATAGGCCAGCGTCCGCTGCCCGGTGTTCACTTCATAACTTGTCGCAGTCGAATAGCCGCGGATGCGCGGGTAGCCATGCGCGGCGCGCACCATTTTTCCCAGGTCCTCGGCGGTTGAAACATTGCCGCTCGACAGACCGGTCGGATCGACGAACTTCGAATCATTCATACCCAGCATCTGCGCCTTGTGGTTCATCGCCTGCACAAAGGCGACGAGACCGCCAGGGTAACTGCGACCCAGCGCATGCGCAGCGCGATTCTCCGAGGCCATCAGAGCGATCAGCAGCAATTCGTCTCGTGTCACCATCGAACCCACGCTCAGTCGGGAGCGCGAACCTTTTTCAAGGTCGATATCGTCACCGATAATGGCAACGGGCTCATCGGCGTCGAGACCCGCATCGAGCACCACCATCGCCGTCATGAGTTTGGTGATGGATGCGATCGGCACTACGCTTCCGGGGTTCTTGCCGTAGAGAATCTCGCCGCTTTGCTGATCGACGATGATCGCCGCTGCAGACTTGAGGCTGAGCTTTTGCGACACCGACACTGCGGCCGGCCGCTTGGCCTTGGCCTTGGCCTTGGCCTTGACCTTGGCCTTGGCGTGCGCCTTGGCCTGGGCGTGCGTTTTTGCCGCAAGAGCGGCGTCCGACCACGCCCCTGCGGACAAGGCAAAAAAGACCAGCGTGGCCAGATGCGCAAGCAAAGTGCGCTTTAGCAGATACTTCAAGTCGGACTCTCCCCCGCACAAGTTCCGCAAAGTGTAGCCACGAAACTGCTTTTATGCAAGAAAAATAAGAGGATAGCGCAACTTTCTCAGATTAACTGGCAACAGTGCTCATACCCTTGTCATTCCCCCACCCCAGACCATCCATCGGAACAAACTTAGAACAGTATGGCCAAGCCATCCAGGTCCGCCTCGGAATTAGCCAAATCGACGCGTTTTGCGGCGATCAGCCAGCCCCCTTCGGTCGCCCGCAGTCGGTGCTCGCACAGGGCGCCGAACACGCGCTGGCGCTCCGCCCGGTATTCAACCAGCACCAGCGTCGAGCACACCGTCAGTTCCTGTCGCAGCGCATCCTGCGACAACACCATGACGTTGCCTATCTGGTGGACGGTGCGCGCCTTGGGCGTGCGCGCGTGGGCACGCGGATGCCGGTACTGGCGCACGCGCGCTTCGAGCAGTGTGCGGTCGTCGTAGAGAATGGAGCAGGTCTCAAACGGGTCGCGCTGCCCCTGCTCCAGCGGCAGCCAGTAGGTGGCATCGGCGGCGAACAGTGCCAGCCAGTCGTCGAAACGTCCGGTGTCGAGCAGACGCGCCTCGTGGTGCAAAAAATGCGCCAAGGCCGCTATCGAGGTGTCGGGTTTGAAAGTCACGGTCGTCATGCTCAGCCCCCCGCCTTCCCGTTTGGGTCGGTTGATGTTTTGTTCGATGTTGCGTTCGATTCTTCATTTAAGGTCATATGGCGCAGCCAACCGGCAAATTGATTGCGGATGAAAATCTCGCTGGTGCCGGTGGCGCCGCGCCGTGAGCCGTCCGGCTCGGGCTGGTCGCCGCCATGGCCGCGTCCCAGATACACCCATTCGGGCGTCTTCGCCCTCAGGCCGCGCTGCACGCGCTCATACACCTCGAGATCATCGGTCAGCACCCAGGAAGCCGTGCCATTGACCACGTTGGCGAAGGCCACCGTGTCACGAAACATCTGCTCTGGCGCGCCCTTGAGCTTGAAGCAGTAGGTATAAACCACGGTGCGATCGACGGCCAAGGGGTGAACGATGCGCAATTGCCGAAACTGGCTCATGAACGAGGTGCTCGGATAAACGATGGTGTTCCAGCGCGTCACACCGAGAATCTCCTTGGTGCGCGCCTCGCCGTGACGGGCCACCAGCCGGGCGCGGTATTCGGCGAACACCGGATTGTCCAGCCCCACCACCAGCCGGCTGTCGGAATGATAGTCGCCAAGAAAGCCATGCCCCCAGTCGGCTGTCCACACGCCGATGTTTTCCCACACCTGCTCGGGAGCGCCGTTCTGGCGCATCTGGCGCACGGCAATGTCGGCATAGCGCTCGTCAACGCCGGGGGCGCCCGGATCGGGCGCCTCGCGGCCGGCAAACACAGAAGAGCTGTGCACATAGGCCGGATGCACGCCATCGAGGTGGTTTTCGATCACCAGCTTCCAATTGCCGTTGTAAGCGTGCTTGAACACCCCGCCCGCCACCTCGAGGTCGCCATCGGGCGCCCGATCAACCATGTCGTCGAAGGAACGATGCAGCGGACCGAGAAAATCCTTGAGCGAGGGACCGCTCGCCGCCTGCGAGGCAAATATGAAACCACGGTAACTTTCGACGCGCGGCACGCGTGCGAGCCCGAGACCGGAAAATTTCTGCTCCGCATCGGAACCGTAGCCCTGCGCCACCGGCACAACGCGCAACGCGCCGTCAGTGGCAAAGGTCCAGCCATGATAGGGACAGGTGAACTGCCTGGCGCTGCCCCTCGCCTCGTGGCAAACCAGCGCACCGCGATGGCTGCACCGATTGACCAGCACCTGCAGGCTGCCGTCGGCATGACGCGTTACGATCACCGGCTCGCGACCGAGCTGCGTAGTAAAAAAATCCCCGCAGTTGCGAACCTGGCTTTCATGCCCCACGAGCAGCCAGGCGCGCCCGAACAGCCGGTCCATTTCCAGCTCGAAAATGTCCGGATCGGTGTAAACGGAGTGATGGACACGGTCGGGCTGAACCAGCCGCGCCAAGTGTTCATTTCCCGAGCATTCCAGGCTTTCCGGATTACTGATTTTCATGCTGTTCTCTCTCTACCCTGCCTGCGGGCATCCGCCGCGTTGTGGCCGCGCCGATGCGCTTCGCCGCCACTGACGGGTGTGCAGATTGACAAATGAATGACGTTCGTTATTATTCGCTATTATTCGCGAACGAGGGGCGACGTGCAAGTCCGCTCCCCCACACCCGCCCCCTTTTTTGTCGCCGAGGAATCATGCCAACACAATCGACCAAGCCCTTGGCGGCTGCCGCGGCACCGCAATCTTCTGGCGGCGTGTCTGCCGCCGAATGGCAGGCGCGCACCGGACTGGCCGCCTGTTACCGGTTGCTCGCACACCTGGGCATCAGCGACCTCACCTACAACCATCTATCGGTGCGCGTTCCGGGTGAGCCCGATCGCCTGCTGATCAAGTCGCCAACCATGATGTTCGAGGAGATCACCGCCTCCAACCTGCTCAAATTCGACCTCGACGGCGAACCCCTCCAGGAAGGCCCGCGCCTGCGCGGTGGCGGCCTGGTCATTCACGCCGGGATATTGCGCGCCCGCCCCGACCTGAACGCGGTGTTCCACACCCACTCTCCGGCCAACATCGGCGTGTCGGCGCAGCAACAGGGTCTCATGATGATAAGCCAGCATGCCGTGTATTTTTACGGCCGCCTTGCCTACCATGACTTCGGTGGTTTTGAATTCAACATGGACCAGCGGGAACCTCTGGTGCGCAGCCTGGGCAGGGAGCGCGTCGCGATACTGCGCAACCACGGCGTCCTTGTTTGCGGCCGCACACTACCCGAGGCCTTCATCGATCACCACTTTATGGAAATGGCGTGTAAAGGCCAGATCGCCGCACTGGCTGGTGGGGCGAAAGTCAATGTGCTGAGCGAAACCATTTGCCGCGACGCCGCGGCACAGCAGCAAGACCGTATGGACGATCCAGAAAAGGCCGCCGCCAAGGACTGGGATGCCTGCCTGCGCCTCGCCAAGCGCCTCTTTCCCGACTATCAGAACTAGACTGCAACAAACTGGCCGCCACAAATGCCGATAAGGCCGGCCTCCCCCCCCCCCAAAAAAAAACCCGGAACCAAAAGCAAGGGAGTACAAAGCATGAAAGCATGGATGAAGAGGATTATCGCCCTGGTCCTCGCATTGATCGCACTGCCAGCGCTGGCGCAATCGGACGCCGCTTTCCCGGCACGGCCGATCAGACTGGTCGTCCCCTTCGCTGCAGGTGGCGGCAACGACCTGCTGGCGCGCGTAATTTCACAGCGGCTGCAAACGGCCTGGGGTCAGCCGGTGCTGGTGGACAACAAACCGGGCGCGGGCGGCAATATCGGCGCCGACTTTGTCGCCAAGTCCGCGCCCGATGGCCACACCTTGCTGCTTGCGACCAATACCCTCACCATCAACCCGGCGATATTCGCAACAATACCCTTCGACGTGCGCCAGGACTTCGCGCCGGTGGCGCTTGCCGCGGCCACGCCTTTCGTGCTGCTGGTCAACAACGAGTTACCGGTCAAGTCGGTGCGCGAACTCATCGCCCATGCCCGCGCCAAACCGGGGAAGCTCAGCTACGCCAGCGTCGGCATAGGCACCCCGCATCACCTGGGCATGGAGCTGTTCAAAAGCCTTACAGGAACCGATATCGTGCATGTGCCATACAAGGGTTCGGTGACCGCGCTTACCGACCTTTCCAGCGGCCAGGTGCAGGTGATGCTCGCCTCGATCAACGCCGCAATGCCCTTCATGCAGGGCGGCAAAGTGCGCGCAATCGCAATCGCCGAACCCAAGCGCATAGAAAGCGCGCGCGACCTGCCCACGGTCATAGAATCAGGCGTGCCCGGTTACGAAATCACCGCCTGGTATGCGGTGCTCGCTCCGGCGCGAACACCACCGGAAATCGTGCGCAAGCTGGGTGATGAAATTTTCAAGGTCATGGGCGAATCCGACACGCGCGAACGCTTGCGCCCGGCCGGATTCGAGATCGTGCGCGGCAGCGCCGCCGAATTACGCGCCCTGATCTCAAGCGACATCGACAAGTGGGCGGGGGTGGTGAAATCAGCGGGCATCAAACCCGAGTGAGCCGTGCCCGGAACCCTGCCCAAACCGACCGGGCGGGCTGATGGCACAGACAAAAAAAACCGAAATGCGCGAGGCCATCCTTGCCGCCGCCTTCCGGCTGTTCGCAACGCGCGGCTATAGCGCCACTACGCTCAACGCCATTGCGGCAAGAGCCGGCACGGCCGCCGCCAACGTCTACGTTTATTTCGACTCCAAACTGGAGATCTTGTACGCCATTTACACGCCCTGGATGCAGAGCCGTCTGCTCGCGCTCGAACAGGACCTTGCCAGCGCGGGCGATACGCGTGAGCGGCTGCAGCGCTTGCTGCGGTCTCTTTGGCATGACATCCCGGCAGAACAACATGGCTTCGCCATCAATATGATGCAGGCCATCTCCACCGTCGCGCCGCAAGACGGCTACAAGCCCACCCTGTTGCAATGGATGGAACAACGTCTTGCCGCGATGCTCGCCTCACTGCTGCCGCCAGCGCGCCGGCGCGCAATAGACACCACGGTGCTCGCCCACCTGCTGGTGATGGCGTTCGACGGCTTCATCCTCCACCGGCATTTGTCGCCGGCGGGCACAGAAGCCGGCCGGAGCATAGACACCATGTGCGACCTCATCCTCGGCAAGCGCCTGCGGGCCGGCACCGCAAGCCATGCGACGCACGCCACAGCAACGAAACCGAAAATCCGCGCATAATCGATACTGAATTTTTAATACCAATGTTTCACCTTGCCCCCAGGAGAACCATGATGACCAGCCGCCGAACCTTTCTCTCTACGCTTTCGACCACCTCCGCCGCGCTGCTGCTAGGCCTGAGCGCCCCGGCGGGCGCGCAACAACTCGAGGAAGTCCTTTACCTGCTGCCGGCGCCGACCGCACAAGTCGCCTTTGCACCCTGGATGCTGGCGCAACAACGCGGCTATTACGCCAAGGAAGGCCTCAAGGTGATATTCCAACCGGGCCGCGGCGGCCTCGATGTGGCCAAACAGCTTGGTGCCGGCAACGGCGTCATCGGCGGCGCCTTCGGCGACACCCCCATCATTGCCCGGGCCAACGGCATTCCGGTGCGCTCGGTTGCCGTATTGGGCGGACGTTCGATGACACAACTGGCGGTCATGGACAACTCGGGCATATCCAGCCCAAAAGACCTCAAGGGCAAGACTGTGACCGTGATGAGCTACGCCGACAGCGGCTATTACGCGCTGCTGGGCATGCTGGCCAGTGCAGGTCTGAGCAAAAACGATATCGAGGCGCAGGCAGCGGGGCCGGCGGGCGTGTGGCAGTTGTTCGCGGCAAAAAAGGCCGATGCCATGACCGGCGTGCCCGAGTGGATCGCCGAGGTGCAGGCCACCGGCGCAAAAATGAAAATCATGCCGGCATTTGACTACACCAAGAGTATGGCCCAGGCCATCCTGGTATCCGACGACGTGATCAGGAAGCGACCCGATCTGGTGCGGAAAATCGTGCGCGCCACGCTACGCGGACTTTCCGACATCATGAAAGACCCAAAGGGCGCGGTCGCCGATTACATCGCCGCAGTGCCCGCCAACAAGGGTCGCGAAGCTTTTGTCGAGGAAACCTTCAAGCTCTACAACACCTATGTCTATCCGGGCCAGGCGACGCTGGGCTCCATGGACCGGGAGCGCCTGGTCGCGCTGCAAAAATTTTATGTCGAACAGGGCATCGTGCAAAAAGAATCACCGGTGGCCGAGCTCTATACCAACGAGTTCCTGCAGTAAGCGCGTAACGCGTGCAAGCCGCAGCCGGCTCAATCTGAGTCGGCTGCCAGCGCCTGCTTTTCTTCCTCCTGCTGCTGCAGCGCCCACATTTGCGCATAGGCGCCGCTTTTCTCCAGCAGCTCGCGATGACTGCCACGCTCGACGATGCGCCCGGCATCCATCACCAGTATCTGGTCTGCGTCCATCACCGTTGACAGGCGGTGGGCGATGACCAGTGTGGTGCGGCCTTTGGCGATGCGCGTCAGTTCCGCGTTGATCGCCTGTTCGGTCTCCGAATCGAGCGCCGAAGTCGCCTCATCGAATATCAGGATGGACGGATCTTTCAGTATTGCGCGGGCGATTGCCACGCGCTGTTTTTCCCCACCCGAGAGCTTGAGCCCGCGCTCGCCAACGCGCGCCTCGTACTTGTCAGGCAGGGACTCGATAAAGTCGTGGATATGGGCGGCGCGCGCCGCCTCGAACACCTCTTCGCGCGTGGCCTCGGGGCGTCCGTACCGGATATTGTAGAAAATCGTGTCGTTGAACAGCACCGTGTCCTGGGGCACGATGCCAATGGCCGCGCGCAACATTGACTGCTGCAGGTCGCGGATGTCGGTGCCATTGATTGTCACACGGCCGCCCGACACGTCATAAAAACGGTAAAGCAGCCGCGCCAAGGTTGACTTGCCCGAACCGGAATGACCAACCACCGCAACCCTGCTGCCCGCCGGCATGTCGAAGGACAGGTCGAACAGGATCTGACGCTTGGGCTCATAAGAGAAATCCACAGACTCAAAGCGCAGCGTCTGCGATTCGCCGGCCAATGCGACGGCGCCAGGGCGGTCAGCTATCTCACGATTTTCCTCGAGCAGCTTGAACATGCGGTCCATGTCGAGCAGCGACTGCTTTATTTCGCGATAAACCATGCCGAGAAAATTGAGCGGGATATAGAGCTGTATGAGCAGGCCGTTGACGAGCACCAGGTCGCCAAGGGTCAGCGTTTTGGCCACCACGCCCTCCGCGGCGAGGAACATCAGCAGCGTCACCGCGATGGCGATGATGGAGCTTTGCCCGATATTTAGCAGCCCCAGCGACACTTCATTCCTGACCGCGGCGTTCTCGTATTTTTGCAGGCTATCGTCGTAACGTCCGGCCTCGAAACCCTCGTTGTTGAAGTACTTCACCGTCTCATAATTGAGCAGGCTGTCGATGGCCCTGGTGTTGGCTTTTGAATCGAGTTCGTTGGCCTGGCGCCGGATTTCCATGCGCCACTCGGTCACCGCCACGGTAAAAAAAATGTAAAGCCCGACCGCGGCAAAGGTGATCGCGGCAAAACGCCAGTCGAACTTGTTCAGCAGGATCGCGGCCACCAGGCTGAACTCGAGGATCACCGGGATGATGGAGAACAGCATGTAGGACATCAGCGAACTGACGCCGCGCGTGCCCCGCTCGATATCCCGGGAAACGCCGCCGGTCTGGCGCTCGAGGTGAAAGCGCAGCGACAGGGTGTGCAGGTGGCGGAACACCGTAAGCGCGATGCGTCGGATGGCGCGCTGCGTCACGCGCACAAACACCACATCGCGCAATTCGGCGAAAAACACCGTTGAGAAGCGCAGCAAGCCGTAGGCCGCCAGCAGTGCCAGGGGCATCACCAACACCGCGATCTGCGAATCGAGTTTGTCGACAATGTCCTTGAGCACCAGCGGCACGCTGACGTTGGCAAGTTTGGAGGTGACCAGCAGCACCAGCGCCAGCAGCACCCGGCCCTTGTACTCCCAGAGGTAGGGCAGCAACATGCGCGCCGCGCGCCATTCATTGCGCCGCCTCCCGGTCAGGGCTGCGGCATTGGCGGGCGCCGGCTGGGCGGCAGAGTGGTGATGTGCGGACATGGAAAAAACCTGGATGGGTACGGGGTTGGGGCCAAACGGCACGCTTGGTGCGGCGCAGGCTGCGGTGGGCAATTCTAAAATCGAGCGGTTTTTGTCGGCGTCTGTGTCTATGCGCGCTCTTGACGACCAACGCCGTCATTTGATCCGACCGGAAACAAGCTGCGCCGAATGCACAATGGTAGCGGAATTGCCGCCGCGGAGTCCGCAAAACGCGCGAAAGTAATAAACAATTCAAGCAAATGCGGAAAAGGCCGATAAAACTAGACAGGGGCAGCACATTGCCGTTCAGCTTGATACTGGATGAAAATAACGGCAAGCTGAGCCCCTCGTCCGCCTACCTCGTAAGCTGGGCGCCTGCAAAAGGCTTCAGCGACCAGCTGAAAATAGCAGGCTGCACGATTTGCACCACCAAAGGAGCCAGCGATGATCGAATTTCTTGCCTGTTCCCTCGTCGTTCTGCTGGCTCTCGCCTATGTTCGCGCCCCCGGCCTTGCCTGGACCGCGGCGCTCGCCGGCATGCTTTACGTGCTCACCAGCGCCAGTGGATTCACTTGGTGGATGCTTGGCGCAGACCTGGTGTTTCTCGCTGCTGCGCTGGCACTAAACATTCCGGCATTGCGCTGCACGCTGGTCAGCGGCCCCGCCCTCGCCGGGTTCCGCCGCATCATGCCGGCCATGTCGCAAACCGAGCGCGATGCCATCAACGCCGGCACGGTGTGGTGGGACGGCGACCTGTTTTCCGGCAAGCCCGACTGGAACAAACTGCTCGCCCTGCCCCCGGCCAAGCTCTCCGCCGAGGAAGTGGATTTTCTCGACAACGAAACTGAGGAACTGTGTCGCATCGCCGTGGATTGGGACTCGACCCACGTCCATCAGGATTTGCCGCCCCATGTGTGGCAGTACATCAAGGACAAAGGTTTTCTCGGCATGATCATTCCCAAGGCCTACGGTGGCAAGCAGTTCTCGGCCTACGCGCACTCACAAGTGGTGATGAAGCTCTCCACCCGTTGCGGCGCCGCGGCGGTATCGGTCATGGTGCCCAACTCGCTGGGACCGGCCGAACTGCTGCTGCATTACGGCACAGAAGAACAAAAAAACCACTACCTGCCGCGCCTGGCCAAAGGATTGGAGCTCCCCTGCTTCGGCCTCACCAATCCGAACGCCGGGTCGGATGCCGCGTCGATTCCCGACCTGGGCATCGTCTGCAAAGGCATGTGGGGCGGCCGTGAGGTGCTGGGCATGCGCGTGACCTGGGAAAAACGCTACATCACCCTCGGTCCGATTGCGACGCTGCTCGGCCTGGCTTTCCGGCTGTACGACCCGGAACACCTGCTTGGCGAACAGTTTGGCGGAAGGGAGGACCTCGGCATAACCTGCGCGCTGGTACCCACGGACACGGCGGGCGTGAACATCGGCATGCGCCACATGCCGCTCAACGCAACCTTCCAGAATGGCCCCAACTGGGGCAAGGACGTGTTCATGCCCCTGGACTGGATCATTGGCGGCCCGGACCTGGCCGGTCAGGGCTGGCGAATGCTGATGGAGTGCCTTGCCGCCGGCCGTTCGATCTCGCTGCCGACCTCGGGCGTGGGCTACGGCAAGCTTGCTGCACGCGCCACCGGCGCCTATGCGCGCGTGCGCAGGCAGTTCAAAACCGCCATCGGCAAGTTCGAGGGCATAGAAGAGGCGCTTGCGCGCATAGGCGGCAATCTCTACATGATGGACGCCACGCGCCTGTTTACCGTATCCGGCCTCGACCAGGGGGAAAAGCCTTCGGTGATCTCGGCCATCGTCAAATACCACCTCACTGAACGCGGCCGCATCTGCGTCAACGATGCTATGGACATACTCGGTGGCAAGGGCATCTGCCTCGGGCCTGCCAATTTCATGGGCCGCGCCTACCAGCAACTGCCCATCGCCATCACAGTTGAGGGCGCCAACATCCTCACCCGCAGCCTGATCATTTTCGGCCAGGGCGCGATACGCTGCCATCCTTATGTACTGAAGGAAATTGCCGCCACGTTCGAGGACAAGCGCGACAAGGCGGTGGCCGATTTCGACGCGGCACTGTTCGGCCACATCGGCTTCACCATCAGCAACACGGTGCGCGCTTTCGTACTGGGTATTTTCGGCCGACTGATACCGGGCGGCCCCTCGGGCGCCGCGCCACAGACGCACTGCTACTACGCGCAACTCAACCGCTACGCGGCCGCCTTTGCCTGCTTGTGCGACGTGTCGATGCTGTTCTACGGCGGCGAACTCAAGCGCAAGGAAAAACTCTCCGCCCGCCTGGGCGATGTGCTGTCCCTGATGTACCTGTGCTCGGCCACGCTAAAGCGCTTTGAAGAGGATGGCCGCGAGGACGCCGATGCGCCGCTCATGCACTGGGCGATGCAGGATGCGCTCTACCGCATCCAGGAAGCCCTGCGCGGGATCGTATCAAACTACCCCAACACCATGCTGTGCTGGGGCCTCAGGCGCATCGTCTTCCCGCTGGGTGCGCGACTCTCGCCACCCACGGACGAATTGGGTCACCGCGTTGCGCGCCTGCTGATAGAGCCCTCGGCTACCCGCGACCGCCTCACCGCCGGCATGTATCTGCCAAAAAACGAGGACGAAGGCATAGGTTGCCTCGAAGCGGCGCTCGTCGCCACCGTCAAGGCCGAAGGCATAGAAACGACAATCCGCAACGCACAAAAGGCAAAATCCATTTCCGGACGCACGCCGCAGGAACTGGTCGCGGCGGCGCTCGCCGCCGGCGTCATCAGCAAGGAAGATCACGCCCACCTCGAGCGCACCCGCACCCTGCGCGATGAGGTGATACGCGTGGACCACTTTCCACAAGATTTCGGACGCGCCGCACTGCTGCAACCGGCGGCGCAAAACGCCGCGACATGAGCCCTCAGCAAAACCCATGAACCAACCCGTTTACATCATCGACGGCTGCCGCACGCCATTCCTTAAATCGCGCAACAAGCCGGGCCCATTCTCGGCCGGCGACCTTGCGACGGCTGCCGGAAAAGTGCTGCTGTCGCGCCAGCCCTTCTCGCCGACCGAGCTCGATGAGGTCATTCTGGGTTGCGCTGCGCCCTCGGTCGACGAGGTGAACATCGGCCGCGTCGCCGCGCTACGCATGGGCTGCGGCTTCAAAGTCCCGGGCTGGACGGTGATGCGCAACTGCGCCTCGGGCATGCAGTCCATCGACTCGGCCATGGCCAACATCCAGAGCGGGCGCGCGCAACTGGTGCTCGCCGGCGGCACTGATGCGCTGTCGCACGCGCCGCTGCTTTACTCGGACCGCATGGTGATGTGGTTCTCGGCCTTTATGGCCGCCCGAACGACGGCGCAAAAACTCGCCCTGTTCCTCAAGCTCAAGCCAGGCGAACTGTTCAATCCGGTGATCGGTATCATGCGCGGTCTCACCGATCCGGTATGCGGCATGCTGATGGGGCAGACGGCGGAGAACGTCGCCCACCGTTTCGGCATCACGCGCAGGCAAATGGACGAATACGCGGCGGGCAGCCATGCGCGCGTCATCGCATCGCAGCAGGCCGGCGTGCTCGACAAGGCCCACGACGGACTGCAGGCCGAGATCGCCCCGCTCTACGGACCGAACGGCGCGCTGTACATCGGCGATGACGGCATGCGCGCCGACTCCACCGCCGAAAATCTCGCCAAGTTAAAGCCCTTTTTCGACCGCAAGTACGGCAATGTCACGGCAGGCAATTCCTCGCAGATCACCGACGGCGCGGCCTGGGTGCTGCTGGCAGGCGAAGAGGCGGTGAAACGCCACAGCCTCACGCCGCTTGGCCGCATCCTCGACCGTCAGTGGGCGGGCCTCGACCCGGCCCAGATGGGCTTGGGCCCGGTGCACGCGGCGACCCCCATCCTGCAGCGCCACGATCTCGCATTGAACGACCTCGACGCCTGGGAGATCAACGAGGCCTTTGCCGCACAACTGCTCGGTTGCGTTGCGGCATGGGCAAGCGATGCCTATTGCCGCGACGAACTCGGCCTCGATCACGCCATGGGTGAGCTGGACATGCAAAAACTGAACGTCGACGGCGGCGCCATCGCGCTGGGCCACCCGGTCGGCGCCTCGGGCACGCGCATCGTGCTCCACCTGCTGCATGTGCTCAAGCGAACAGGCGGCAAAAAGGGCATGGCCTCAATTTGCATCGGCGGTGGACT
>CAMDRY010000034.1 GCA_945906975.1 Bordetella parapertussis
CTGATCAGTGGCCGCGTGCAGGTGAGCTTTGTGCCCACCGCCTTCCTGCTCACGCACATCAAGTCGGGCAAGTTGATGGCGCTGGGGGTGTCGACGCGCGATGCGATGAAAACGCCGCTGGAGGTGCCCAGCACGCGCGAGGCCGGTATTGACTACGAATACACCGCCTGGTTCGGGCTGCTCGCGCCATCCAAGGTATCGCCGGCGATTCTTGAGCAATTGAGCCGCGCAGTGCGCAGCGCCCAGGATCACCCGGACATCAAGGCTGAGTTTTCCAAGCTAGGCCTGTCGGCACGCAACGTGCCGCTTGCCGAGTTTGACGCCTACATCAGGACTGACATGGACAAGCTCGGTCCGTTCGTGAAGGCGAGCGGCGCCAAGGCCGAGTAGGCCCGCAGCTGGCTGCGCGCGCTTTCCTTCGCGCGCCGCCAGCGCCTGCTGGAGTCCGGGCTCAAAAGCGCCGTCCACCAGAATGAAGGCGATGCGGCAGGGCTTGTCCGAGCGGTTGCTCCAGGCATGGTTGGTGCCGCATTGCACCGTCACGTCACCGGCCTTGAGCAGTACCTCAGAGTCATCCAGTATCAGCGTCAGTTCGCCCTCGAGGACGATGGCGTAATCAATCGTCTCGGTGCGGTGCATCAGCGGGTGCACGCCGCTCGAAGCAAAGGTCGACGCGGCACTGTTGCCGAGGAACTCGAACATTTTTTTCGAGGCCGCCGCATCCATGTTGTCCATACGGCCGCCATCGGGCGGTATCTCGCTGATGCGGATCACCGTGCCGTTTTTGGCCGGCAGTTGGCGGCGCGGCCCCAGCGTCGGCTCGGGTGCGGCACATTCGATATGCGCCGGCGTTTCGCCGGTGCGCCACACATCGGTGGCGCTGTAGCCAGGGCGAAGCTCGGTGGTATGCACAAAGGGCGCCGGCGCATCGGATACGACGATGGCCTTGCCTTGCTGGTCGTGGCCGGTGACCACACGGCGTACGGGTCTGCTCATGGCGCGCTCTCCATTCGATTTTGTTTTGTTGAAGCAACGATTCTCCGTCAGCAGACGGCTTGCTGCAACGGTTGCTGTACGAGGACAAATTATGTTGCGCATCAGACCGCCGGCGAAAAATGTGATACAAGGAAAGAAGGCAAAATCATTGTCGTATCTGTTCCCGGGAGGGATGAGTTGATGAAGGCGAGCGCCGCGCGGGAGTCGGCCCCGCAAAAAGCGATGCGTATCTGGGCGCAAAGCGCGAGCGACCTTTCGGTTCACACCCTGTTTGGTGCGACGATTGCGCAGCACGGCAGGCGGGTGTGCCAGACCGAGACGCAGATTGATGTGCATGGCCTCGCGCCGGGCACCTATCCGCCGGGCATGACTGCCACGGAGATTTGTTGCGAGTACCCGGTCACCCATCACATGCTGTCCCTGCAGGTCATGGAAAACGCCCTGCTCGCCGAGCGTGAGGGCTATGACGCGATGGTGGTGACCTCATTCATGGATCACGGCTGCGAACTGGCGCGCAGCGCGGTGGATATTCCGGTGGTGGGTCTTGGCAGTACGGCCTTGCGTGTTGCCTCGGCAGCGGGGCGTGCGCTGGGTCTTGTGTCGCACGACGCGGACCAGCGCAAGGTGGTGCGCAATCTCATCCACTATCACGGCTTCGACCAAAATGTCCGCCTGCTCGCCGCGCTTGATCCGGGCCTGAGCACCGAGGATCTTGACGCGGGCATGAACGGATCGCCGGTGCTGCTGCAGCGTTTTTCCGAGCAGATCGACCCGTTCATCAAGGCCGGGGTCGATCTCATCGTCCCGGCCGAGGGTTTTCTGGCCGGCGCGCTTTATCTTGCCGGTGTGCGCGAGGTGCGCGGCATTCCCGTGTTTGACGGCTTGGGCGCGGCCTTTGCGTTTGCCGAAATGATGGTGCGCTTGCGCCGCCATGCCGGCCTCGAAGTAAGTAGAAGCGGCGACTACGCCAAGGCACCTGTTGCGGCGCTCGATCACGTGCGCGCGGTGACCATGGGCGCAATGCAAGCTGCGCAGGGAAGGGGATAGAAATGCTCAAAGGCAGGAGTGCACTGATCACCGGATCGCTGGACGGGATAGGATTTGCCATCGCATCGGCGCTGGCGGCAAAGGGCGCCAATGTGATGCTCAACGGGTTTGGCGACGCGGCGATGATTGGCGAACGCCTGAAGACCTTGCGCGCGTTTGGCGTGGACGCGGATTACCACGGCGCCGACCTGTCCATCCCGGCGCAGATCGAAGACATGGTGGCCGCCGCGGAAAAGCGCTTTGGCAGCGTGGATATTGCCGTCAACAACGCGGTCACGCGCACCTGGGGCAATATCGACGAGCTGGCGGTGGAGAAATGGAACTACGCGCTTGCCGTCAACCTCAGCGCGCCCTTTCATGTCCTGCGCCTCACCATGCCGGGGATGAAAAAACGCATGTGGGGCCGCATCATCAACCTGGCGTCCAATTACGGCGTGGCCGGAACGCGGCGGCGCGTCGATTATGTGAGTACCAAGCATGCTGTGGTCGGCCTGACCAAGGTCGCCGCGCTGGAGGGCCTGCCCTTTAACATCACCGCGAACGCGCTTTGCCCCGGCGCCACGCTCACCCCCAACGCACGCAAGCTGGTCGCGCAAAGAATGCAGGCGAAGGGCCTGTCCGAAGCGGACGCGACCACCGACTACCTTTCCGACCGCCAGCCGTCGCGGCGCTTTATCCCGCCGGAAAAAGTGGGTGCCTTCGCCGCCTTCCTGTGCAGTGAGGACGCCAGCGAAATCACCGGCTCGCCGCTGGCCATCGACGGTGGCTGGCTGGCATTTTCCTGAGCAGCGACAGGCGGTCTATACTTTTTATTCAAGCTCCGCGCGCCCCGCGCCGGAGATGTGCAAACCAATAAGCCGCGCCTTGAGCGGCATCGTAAAGTGAGGAAGCTGTGGAAGCATCCGACGTAAAACGTGCCGCGCAACTTTTTGTCGAGGCCCGCCGCAGCGGCAAGCCTATCCGCGAACTGCCCGAAGCCTGCCGACCCGCGCATACGCGCGATGTCAACGCCATTGTCGATGCCGTCACCGACATTCTGGTCAGGGAGGATGGCGAGACCATAGGCGGCTGGAAAATCGGGTTTGTATTCAGTCCGCGGCAGGTGCCGATGGTCTGCCCGCTCTTTAACTCGCGCTTGTTCAAGAGCCCGGCGCGCGTGCCGCTTGCGCTCACACCGGCGCTGCGCATCGAACCGGAGATTTCCTTCCGCCTGAAGCAGGATCTTCCCGCGCGTGCCAAGGCCTATCGCGCCGAAGAGCTTGCCCGGATGCTCACCGCCTGCGCGTCGCTGGAAATCATCGACTCACGTTTTGACACCAGCCTGCGCTCGATTCGCCAGATCATCGACAACCCGAAAACCCGCCTCGAGGCGATGGCCGACAACAACACCACCGGCGCCTATATCACCGCGGAGGGCCGCGACGACTGGCAGGACTTTGATTTTGCCGCAATCAAGATGAGCATGCGCACACCATCGCGTGTGATTGTCGAGTCGACGGGCGGGCACGCATTTTCCGACCCGTTCCTTCCCTGTGTCGTGCTTGCCAACGAGATGCGCCATCGCGGCGGTATGCGCGCAGGTGATCTTCTTGTGACAGGCTCGTTCAGCGGATTCTTTGAAGTGGCCCCCGACGAACCTGTGACGGCGGAGTTTGCCGGTTTCGGTTCGGCAGAGGCGACGTTTTCCACAACATCCACAAAATAACGGGTGCGAAAGCACCCACAAGGAGGCGGTCATGATCAAGTGTTTTCTGCATCTGCTGTTGTCATCGTTTTGCGCCGTGTCGTTTGCGGCGATGGGGCAGGCCTTTCCGTCCAAACCGATTCGCATCGTCGTGCCATTCGGTCCTGGTTCGGCAACCGACACCATCACGCGCCTTCTGGTCGACAAGGCCGGCAAGAGCCTCGGCACCACTTTCATCGTCGACAATAAACCGGGGGCCAACGGATTGATCGCGGCCCGCGAGGTGGTGGGATCGCCCAAGGATGGCTACACGATCATCATCTCGTCCAACTCGGCGCACGCCGCCAATCAGTATCTTTACAAGAATCTGGGGTATGACCCGGTCAAGGACTTTGCCCCCATCACCGGGCTCACAACGAATCCGCATGTGTTCGTTGTGCGCGCGTCCCTGCCCGTGCAAAACCTCAAGGAACTGATCCAGTACGGCAAGGACAATCCGGGCAAGCTCAATTTTGGCGCCGGCAACACCGGCGGGCTCGCCAACGCATCGCTGATGAAAAGCATTGGTGGGTTCACCGCAGCCGAAATCTCCTACAAGTCACCGCCTGCGGCGGTGGTCGACCTGCTTGGCGGCCGCATCGATTTTCTTGCGGTTGATTACTTTATCGTCAATGACCAGATTCGTGCCGGCGCCCTGCGCGCGCTGGCGGTGACTTCGAAAACCCGCCTCAAGGCGCTGCCCAATATCCCGACAGTGGCCGAGACCCTGCCCGGCTACGAACTCAACGGCTGGGTCGCCGCCTTCGCGCCGGCTGGAACGCCGGGCGATGCCGTAGCCAAACTCAACAAGGCTTTTGCCGATGTGATCCGTTCGCCGGAATTTGAGACTTACATGGAGCGCCAGGGTATGCAGGGATTTGTCACCACGCCCGAAGAACTCGGCGCGTTCCAGCGCGAGCAGGTGACCAAGTGGGCTGAGGTCTTGAAAAAAGCCGGTGTGGAAAGGGAGTAAGGCATGAGTGTCAAAGGCAAGGTGGCGATTGTCACGGGTGGTGCATCGGGCATGGGCCGCGCTTCGGCGCTGCTGCTGGGCGCGAACGGGGCGAAGGTGGTGGTGGCGGACCGCGACGAGGCGGGGGCTGTTTCTGCAGCGGCGCAAATCGTGGCGGCTGGCGGCATTGCCATGGCGGCGGCATGTGATGTGGGTGACTCTGCCGCGGTGGCCAGCCTGGTAGCGCGCACGCAGGCCGAGTACGGCCGCATCGATGTTCTCATGCATGCCGCCGGCATCTGCCCGCGCAAGCCTTTTTTGGAAATGCAGGACGAGGACTGGCGCGCCGTGTTGCGGGTCAACCTTGACGGCACTTTTTACATCACGCGTGATGTCGGACGCGTGATGGCGGCGCAAAAGGCCGGGACGATGATCCTGGTCACCTCGGACCGCGGGGTCTACGGCAGTATCGATTACGCGCACTATGCCGCGTCAAAGGGCGGCATGATCGCGCTCACCAAGAGTCTTGCGCTGACCATGGGCAAATATGGCGTCACGGTTAACGCCCTTAACCCCGGCGTCACCGATACGCCGCTGGCACGCGCCGCGGTGGTGCAGTGGCAGGAGAAAATGGCACTCGACGTGCTCGGCAGTTACAGCACGCCCGAGGAGATCGCCGAGACGGTGCTGTTTCTCGCCGGAACCGCAGGCGCATTCATGACCGGCCAGGTTGTGGGCGTGCGTATGCGCTACGGCGCCTAGGCGCAGCCATGCCGACGGCCGTGGCATTGCCAGCGATGTCTGATTTGAAGGGGAAGGTGGTTTTGGTCACCGGCGCGAGCAGTGGCATTGGCGCGGCTGCCGCGCGGGCCTTTGGCGCTGCCGGCTGCCGGGTGGCGATCCATTGCCATAGCGGTCTGGAACGTGCCGAAGCTGTCGCGACTGATGTGCGCACTGCCGGTGGTGATGCCCTCGTGCTGGCCGGGGACGTGACGGCGGCGGGGGTGCCCCGTCGCATCGTGACGCAGACCGTGGACGCGTTCGGACGCATCGATGTCCTGGTCAACAATGCCGGTGGGCTGGTCGCGCGCGTCAAGGTGGCCGATTATGACGATGCCTACCTTGATGCCATCCTTGCGCTCAACGTCAGGCAGGTCGCGCACTTTGTGCGCGAGGCGGTGCGGGCGATGCGTCTGCAAGGGGGCGGCGGCTGCATCATCAATGTCGGTTCCAGCGCCGCCCGCCACGGCGGTGGCGTCGGTTCGGTGATCTATGCGGCAACCAAGGGATTTATATCCAGCGCGACGCATGGCTGGGCGAAGGAACTCGCCGCGGATGGCATTCGCGTCAACGCCGTATCTCCGGGCGTGATTATGACGCCTTTCCATGCGGGCTTTACCCCGCCCGAGGCCCTTGAGGCATCGCGTGCCGCGATCCCGCAAAAGCGCATCGGCAGCGCCAGTGAGTGCGCAGGAACCATGCTCTACCTTGCCTCGGAAACGATGAGCAGTTTTGTGACCGGACAGGTGATTGAGGTGAACGGCGGCCAGATCATGTCCTAGCAGCACTCAGCCCAAAGGCCGCGCGGTTTTTTGGGCTGGACGGGCTTGGCACGGTAAAATGCACCCATGCCTCTTTACGAATACGCCCCCACCGCCGGCCATTGCCAACAGTGCAAGGGCGGGTTTGAGGTGATGCAGCGCATCGCCGACGACAAGCTGACGCAATGCCCGGCCTGTGGCCAGGCCTGCGAGCGGCAGATCAGCCGCGTCGCGCTGGGCGGAAAATATTCCACTTCCGAGGCCGCCATCAAGCGCTCCGGGTTCACGCGCTACCAGAAGGCCGAGAACGGCGTCTATGAGCGCACCGCGGGCAGCGAAGGCCCCGCGGTCATTTACCGCAACAAGACCTGAGCGTGCGCAGTGGCCCGCCGCGATCACGCGTAAAAATCACATGAGCACAGCGAATCCGGCGGGGAAATATCGTCATTACAAGGGCGGCGAGTACGAAGTCATCGACGTCGCCATTCATTCCGAAACGCACGAAGCCATGGTCGTCTACCGTCCGCTTTACGGTGAAGGCAGGCTGTGGGTGCGGCCCCTGGCGATGTTTGTCGAGAACGTGGTCGTCGACGGCGTCACGCTGCCGCGCTTTGCGCCAATCTGAGCCAATCGCCCCGGACTGAGCTTGCCCATCGTATTGCGGTATTAGCGTTAGCGGGCCAGAAACTTTCACAGGAACTGAAATGAAACTGAGCATCCTCGACCCAAGCCATTTTCATGCCGCGCTGCTGCAAAAAAACATGTATGACGATGTCGATCCGACGGTGCATGTCTATGCGCCGCAGGGGCCGGACCTGCAGGATTACCTGGCCAAAATCGCCCTGTTCAACGCGCGCGCCGACAAGCCCACGCGCTGGGTGACCGAACTTTGCACCGACGCCGATTTTCTTGAGCGCTGCATGCGCGACAAGGCCGGCGACCTGGTGGTGATCTGTGGCAACAACCGCCGCAAGACCGAGTACCTGGGCAAGCTCATAGCCGCCGGCACCCATGTGCTTGCCGACAAGCCCATGGTCATCGACGCCACCGGCTTTGCGCAGCTGGAAAAGAGCTTCGCCGTCGCGGCGAAAAACGGCGCGATGCTCTACGACATCATGACCGAGCGCCACGAGATCACCACCTTGCTGCAGAAGGAATTCTCCATGCTGCCGGCGGTGTTCGGCACGCTGCAGCAGGGCGATGCCGCCAATCCGGCCGTGACCAAGGAAAGCGTGCATCACTTCTCAAAAATCGTTTCGGGTGCGCCGCTCAAGCGCCCGGGCTGGTGCTTTGACGTGGCGCAGCAGGGCGAGGGCATCGTTGATGTCACCACGCACCTTGTCGACCTGGTGCAGTGGGAATGCTTTCCCGGCGAGATTATCGATTACCGGACCGATATCGAAATGCTCGGCGCGCGGCGCTGGCCGACTGCAATCGCCCCGGCGCAATTTGAGAAGGTCACACAACTCAAGAGTTGGCCCGCTTACCTGGAAAAAGACGTACAGGCGGACGGCTCGCTGCATGTCTATGCCAACGGCGAATTCACCTATCGTATCCGCGGCGTGCACGCCAAGGTTTCGGTGTTGTGGAATTTCGAGGCGCCGCCGGGCAGCGCCGACACGCATTTTTCCATCATGCGCGGCAGCAAGTCGAACCTGGTCATCCGTCAGGGCGAGCAACAAAACTACCAGCCGGCGCTGTACATCGAGCCGCTAAAGGGCGTGGATGGCAAGGCGTATGCGGCGGCGCTCGGGCAGGCCTTGAAAACCGTCGAGGCGAAAAATCCCGGCATAGGCATCAAGCCTTCTGCCGCCGGCTTTGAAGTCACCGTGCCCGCTTCGTACCATATCGGCCACGAGGCGCATTTCGGCCAGGTTGCTGCCGGGTTCCTCGCCTATCTTAAGGCCGGCGCCATGCCTGACTGGGAGGTGCCCAATATGCTGGCCAAGTACTTCACGACCACGCGGGCGTTGGAGATGGCGCGTGCTGATTAGTCCCCCGGCCCGCCAGGGCCTGCGCGGCCGGTTGCAAGGCGTGATGGTGTTGCTCGCCTGCTACCTCGGCCTGGCCAGTTCGCCGCTGCTCGCCTTTCCGGTTTCACCTTCGGCGGCGGAGATCGCGCAATTCGGCCCCTTGCACGCCGCCGCGCACAAGGGCGACCTGGCGGCGGTGGAGAAACTCATCGCCGCCAAAACGGACCTCGAGGCGCGCGATGCCTACGGCCGCACTGCGCTGCATATCGCCGCCTATGCAAAACGTCACGAGGTGATCCGCGCCCTCGCCCGTACCGGCGCAAACCTCGGGGCGTTCGAGAACGACCGCTACGACGCCGTCACCATCGTCGGCATACTCGGTGATGATGAAACCCTGCGCGTGCTGCTTGCCGCGGGCGCCAGCGCCAAGCTCATCACCAGCATCCACTACGGCACCGCACTGATCGCCTCGTCGCATCACGGCCATCCGGGCGTGGTGCGCCAGCTCATTGCCGCCGGCGCTCCGCTCGATCATGTCAACATCCTGCACTGGAACGCGCTGATTGAGGCGGTGGTGCTCGGGGACGGCGGGGCGCGCCACCAGGCGGTGCTGCGCGCGCTGCTTGCCGCCGGCGCCGACACCCGTCTCACCGACCGCCAGGGCAACACGCCGCTGGCGCTGGCGCGTTCGCGCGGGTTTCGCGACATGGTGCAGATGCTGGAAGCCGCCGGCGCGCGCTAGCCGCAACAGGAAATCGGCTGGAAAGCCGCACCGGTAAAGGCTTTCCGGCTTATTACCCGGTATTTGCGTCAGCGCCGGAAGTCTGCGACGCAGTCCTCGTAGGTGCGCAACGTAGGTGCGCAACAACTGCGTCACGCCGGTACGTTGCCGCCGCTGGAAGTGGACCGCTTTGGTACGGCGCCCATGGATTGAGGGCTGAGGGCTCCGGTGCCGGCGGCATTGTCGGTACCCGAGGCGTCCGCGTCGCCGGCCGCCTATCGCACCTTCGTGCAGGTGGAAATCGCGCGCTGGAAGGATGTCGTGCGCAAGGCCGGGATTGCGCAGGAATAACCGGTGACCGCCCGGGAGGCTCGCCAGCAAAGGCTTTCCAGCACACGCGCTTCAGCCTGGTGCCGCTATCAAGTGCCGAAGCGGATATGCCGCATCACCGCCAGTCAGGCGCCGGACGGTTGCCGGCATACCCGTAGTGTTCGGCTTCAAGCGGCAGCTACAACAGGGGTTTGCCGATCGTTACTGGTGGCGCCGGCGCGCAAAATGCGTAATGGCATGGCGCGTCTGCCCGCTCAGATCATCGCGACACAGTCTTCGTACACGCCGGGCCTGTTGACGAAGCCGCCGCTTTGTATGCTCTGGCCGAGGCGGGCGAAGCCCTGGCGCGAGATGTCCGGCGTGCGGGCCCAGATACCGGCGCGTTCATAGCGTTGCAACGCGGCGAGGAACAGCGTCGGCGGTATAGCGGGGAAGAAGGGCGTTGCCGCTGCGGCCAGGTCCTGCGCATCGTGTGTCGTGAGCCACTGTTGCATGGCGGCGGTGGCGCGGATCATCGCGGCAAAGGCCGCTTTGTTGCGCGCGACGCCGTCGCGGGTGGCGATGAGGCTGGTGTAGGCGGTGGGGCCGCGTTCGCTTGCCGCGTACACAACGCGACCGAAACCTTCGCTGAGCGCCATCGACACATAGGGCTCGAACACCTGCACCACGTCCAGGCGCCCCTCGCGCAGGGCATCGAGGTTGGCCTGCATGCTCTGGTCTTTCACCCGGGCGAGGGTATCCGGGTCGACGCCGGCATCGCGCACATCCTGCTGCAGGCACAGCCAGGGCGTTGCCACTTCGCTCACCGAGCCGAGGCGCAGGTGATTAAGATCAGCCAGTTGAAAGGCTTGCGTGCCGCTGCGGGCAAGCAGAAAAAATGGATCGCGCGTGACCACCTCACAAAAGCACAGCAAGGAGTCGCCCGAGGCGGGATTGACCTCATGGTCCTGGATGACGCGCATCGGCCCGGCCCAGGTCACATCGATGCTGCCATCGCGCAAGCCGGCGATGGAGGCCCCCGGCGCGGCCGAGTCGAGCAACTGCAGTTCAACGCCCTCGCGCGCAAAAAAACCCAGGGTCTGGGTGGCGTAAAAAGGCGCGTAAAAGAGCGCGCGAAAATTTTCTGCAAGCTTGATGAGCATGGGTTTCAGAGAAAAATTATCGACAATGCATCTGGATTTTAAATCGATTATGCCTATACTGAGCCGCTCATTTGCATTGGCGATGAAAGGATGGTTTCGGGGCTTTTTTTGCGCCTGTTCCAGCCTGAACAGCCGAAGCAGCAGCATCCGAGGGGCCGATATTCAGGGGGGCCGGTGTTCATACGGTCGTACAATTTTTATCGGTATGTTTGCACAACAGGCCGCGAATAAAAGCGGGCTGGCCTGCAAAGGAGGGCTGGAAGAAGCGTACGCAGCTTCTTGCCGACAACAACGCGTTAGCTAAAGGGATGGTAATGAAGACTCTATTCGCATGCATGCTGGTGTTCGTCGCCGCGATCGGCACGGTCCGGGCCGCGCCCGGGGATGATTTTCCGAACAAGTCCATCCGCATCATCGTCACCGTCCCGCCGGGCGGCGCCGCCGACTTCATCGCCCGCGTCGTCGGCATCAAGCTGTCGAGCACCCTTGGGGTGCCGGTTGTGGTGGAGAACCGCGCCGGCGCGAGCGGCACCATCGCCGCCGCCTTTGTCGCGCAGGCCGAGCCCGACGGCTACACGCTGCTGCAAAACTCCATCACCACGCACGGCATCGGTCCTTACGTGTTCCCGAAGCTGCCCTACGATTCGTTCAAGGATTTCGCCCCGGTATCGCTGCTGGCCACGCTGCCGGTGATCATGACCGTCAGCGCCACCATGCCGGTGACGACACTCGAGGAGTTTGTCGCAATGGCCAAGGCCAGGCCGGGCGCCATGAGCTTTGCTTCCTCGGGCAACGGCGGTGCGCCGCATCTTGCCGGTGAGCTATTCAAGATCGCCGCCGACATCGACATGCTGCACATACCCTACAAGGGCAGCGGTCCGGCGGTGGTCGATGTGGCCAGCGGTCGCGTGCAGGTGATGTTCGACGCGGCGCCCTCCTTGTTGCCGCACATCCAGTCGGGCAAGCTGCGGCCGATTGCCGCGGCCAGCGCCAAACGCAATCCGCTTGCGCCAAACGTGCCGACCTTCGGCGAGCGCGGTTTCAAGGGCATGGAAATCCTGATCTGGTACGGCATGCTGGCGCCGGCGGCGACCCCGCCCGTTGTGCTCGCCCGCCTCAACGCTGCGCTGCGCAAGGTGCTCGATGCGCCCGATGTGCAGCAGCGTTTTGCCGAGCAGGGCACCTTGTCGGCCGGCAACACCCCGGCGGAGTTTGCCAGCTTCATGCGCGATGACTACCTGCGCTGGGGCACGGTGATTAAACAGGCGCGCGTGAAATTTGACTGAGTTGCGCCGAGCCGGCGCTGCTATGCTTTTACTCGGCGTTACAAAGGAGATGACAGTGAAAATTCTATTTTCTTTTCTAGTCTTGGTTGCCGCGGGCAGCGGCTTTGTCCACGCGGCGCCGGGGGATGATTACCCGAGCAAGCCTATCCGCATCATCGTCACCGCGCCGCCTGGTGGCGCCGCCGACTTCATTGCCCGCGTCGTCGGCGCCAAGTTGGCGCAGGTCATAGGCTCTCCGGTGGTGGTCGAGAACCGCGCCGGCGCCAGCGGCACCATTGCCGCCGCCTATGTCGCCCAGTCCCAAGCGGACGGCTATACGCTGCTGCAAAGTAACAATGCTACCCACGGCAGCGGGCCGTATGTGTTCCCCAAGCTGCCCTACGATTCGTTCAGGGATTTCGCGCCGGTGTCGCTGCTGGCCATCCTGCCGATGATCATGACCGTGAGCGCCACGCTGCCGGTGAACACCGTGGAGGAGTTTATCGCCATGGCCAAAGCCAGGCCAGGGCAGATGAGTTTCGCCTCGGCGGGAAACGGCAGCACGCCGCATTTTGCCGGTGAGTTGCTCAAGATCGCGGCCGACATCGACATGCTGCACATTCCGTATAAGGGCAGCGGTCCGGCGGTGGTCGATGTGGCAAGCGGCCGCGTGCAGGTGATGTTCGATGCCGCCCCCTCGCTGCTGCCGCACATCCAGTCGGGCAAGCTGCGGGCGATCGCGTCGGCAAGCGCCAAGCGCAACAGCCTTGTGCCGAACACCCCGACCTTTATCGAGCGCGGCATCAAGGGCATGGACATTGTCCTCTGGTACGGCGTGCAGGCCCCGGCGGCGACGCCGCCGGTGGTCATCAGCCGTCTCAACGCGGCTTTGCGCAAGGTGCTCGAAGCCCCCGACGTGCAGCAGCGCTTTGCCGAAGCCGGCAGCATCGCCGCGCCGAACACGCCGGAGGAATTCGCCGCTTTCATTCGCGAGGACTACCAGCGCTGGGGCACGGTTATTAACAAGGCCGGCCTCAAGTTTGACTGAGCTCGCTCCATGCCGGCGCTGATTTGCCAATCGATACACTGAAGGAGCAAGAACATGGCTGTTGCCCGCACCGATGATGGCGTGGACCTGCATTACGAATCGATCGGGGCGGGCGCTGTCGCTGTGCGTCGCCGGTTGCGGCTATGGCGCGAAGTTGGCGCAGCGCGAGCGTTTTTGCGCGGCCGCCGCCTGTGCCAGGCTGTTGCTGGAAAAAAGAATGGCCGCCTTTGTCGAGACCTACGCCGTCGGTCCGACGCGCCCGCCCCTCGCTCTAGAGCATGACCGAGGCACTGGCCAAACTGACCGTGCCGACCCTGATCGTCAACGGCGACGAGGACTGGCCCTGCCTGCAACCTGGGCTACTGCTCAAGCAGGTCATTCCGTCTGCGGCGCTGGCGGTGCTGCCCAATTGCGGCCACACCATGAACCTGGAGGCGGCGGAGGATTTCAACCATGTCGTCGATGCATTTTTGGCTCATGCCGCGAGCGGCCGCCGGGCGCAGCGCGACCCGCGCGCCATGGTCGCTTCCATCACCGGTGTGAAATTCTGACCTGTTTGCAAACTTCGGTGCGGCATCCTTCCTATGAAAATTAAAATTGCAGAAAATTTCCGCGCCATTTTTTATGCGCCGTTTTACGCGCTGCGCGCCCTTGATTTTGCCGCCCGTGAAGGCGTCGAGGTCGAGTGGCTTGCGCCCGGCTCTCCGGGCGGCGCCATAGACGATGTCAAATGCGGGCGCACCGACGCGACCTGGGGCGGCCCCATGCGTGTGTTGAAAGACCACGACAGCACGCCGGCCGACGGCGGTTCGCTGGTGTGCTTTGGCGACGTGGTGACGCGCGATCCCTTTTTTCTGCTGGGCCGGAGCGACGCGGCAAACCCTGCCCAATTCCGGCTTGCCGATCTCGCGCAGCTGCGCCTGGGGACGGTGTCCGAGGTGCCCACGCCCTGGCATTGCCTGCGCGCCGACCTCGAGGACGCGGGCGTCGACACGGAGGCCATGCGCGCCGCGGGCCGGCTGGTGACCGACCTGAGCATGGCGCAGCAAATGCAGGCCTTGCAGTCGCAGGTGTCAACAGATGGCCAAGCGGGCGGGCTCGATGTGGCGCAGGTGCTGGAGCCTTTTGTCAGCGCGGCGCTGGCCGACAACACCGGCAGGCTGCTCTATACGGCGGCCTCACGCGGCCCCACGGTCTACACCACCTTCATCGGCTCGCGCGACGGTCTGGCGCGCCAGGGCGAGGCCTTCGCCGCCATCACCCGTGCACTGGCCAGGCTGCAGCACTGGATGGTCGAGCAGGGTCCGGACGAACTGGCGCGTGTCACTGCGCCGTTTTTCCCCGATGTGCCGGCGGCGCATTTTTACGCCGCCATCGGGCGCTATTATCGCGACGGCATCTGGGCGCAGGAGACCACCGTGTCCAGGCCCGGCTTCGAGCGTCTGGCGCAAAGCCTGCACGAGGGCGGCTTTATCAAAACGCGCGGTACATACGCCGAGTGCATCCACAATTTCGACGGCGCCGCAAGCGTATGAACGGTATGAACGGCCTGAACCACCTGAGCCACCTGAATCGCATGGGTGCCAGCATGACTTATTTTTTTGGAGAATTGCCAATGAACGCTATTTTTCTTCAACGCGCGCTATGTAGTTTATGCAGTCTATGCGGACTGCGCAGTCTGCAAAGCGCGCGCCTGCTCGTCGCCGGACTGTTCGGCTTGACAGTCCTGACTGCCCAGGCAGTCTTTGCCGCCGATGACTATCCGAGCAAGCCGATCCAGATGATTGTGCCCTTTCCTTCGGGTGGGCCGGCCGACATTGTCGGGCGTCTTTACGCGCAACATTTGTCGCTCATCCTCGGCCAGCCGGTGGTCACGCTCAATCGTGACGGCGCCAGCGGCACCATAGGCACGGGGGTCGCCGCCCGCGCCGCGCCCGATGGCTACACCATCGTGTTCGGCACCACCAGCACCATGGCGGTCAACCAGGTGATCATGAAGCAGGTGCCGTATGACTTCGCGCGCGATTTTTCACTCATTGGCCT